>JANOJH010000038.1:0-2506 GCA_031408135.1 Bdellovibrio sp.
ACTACAGCATCCAAAGCGCCTGATTTCAGTTCTCGCACGAGTTCTTCCGTTGTGCCTTCGCGAAGACTGATCGGGATGCCGCGAAACGCTTTCAGCAGATCTGAAAGTGCGTAGGGAATAAAAGAAGCAGCCGAGTAAATCACTCCAAGCTTTATGGACTCCTGCAAGGAGGATGACTCTTGACCCAAAAGTGCAGGAATTTTTCGAGCCTCATCCAAAATCACTGCGGCTTGTTCGGCCATTTTTTTTCCTGATTTGGTCGCAACAACCCGCCGGTTATTTCTGTCAAAAAGTAGAGTGCCCAGGTAGCCTTCAATCTTCTTAATTTGTGTACTGAGCGTAGGTTGGCTCACATTGCATTCTTTGGCGGCATGACCAAAATGTTCATGCTTCGCTACCGCAACTACATATTCAAGGTCTCTCAGAGTAAGCCAGGATACATTCATAGCTAAATGCTATCACTGTTTTATGATTATTCAACTATACTTATAATTAAAAGTCGCCGATGATCAATCCATCATCAACGTCACTTTGAATTTAGTTTAAGGAGAACACCGTGAGCAACGAATCCAAATGTCCCTTTCATAACAAGTCAGTTGGGAGCACCCAAACTTCAAATCAGGACTGGTGGCCTAATCGCCTTAAAGTGGAAGTCCTTCATCAGCACTCGAGTAAATCAAATCCCATGGGAAATGATTTCGATTACCCAAAAGAATTTAAAAATCTCGACTATCTGGCTCTGAAAAAAGATCTTGCAGATCTCATGACAGACTCGCAGCCTTGGTGGCCTGCTGACTTCGGTCACTATGGCCCGTTTTTTATCCGCTTGGCGTGGCATAGCGCAGGTACGTACCGCATTGGCGATGGCCGCGGTGGCGCCGGTCGCGGTCAACAGCGCTTCTCGCCGCTTAACTCGTGGCCCGATAACGTCAATCTCGACAAAGCGCGCAGACTTCTTTGGCCGATCAAACAAAAATATGGCCGTAAAATTTCCTGGGCCGATCTTATGATCTTAGTAGGTAACGTCGCTCTCGAAACCATGGGCTTTAAAACTTTTGGCTTCGGCGGTGGCCGTGAAGATGTTTGGGAGCCCGATCAGGATGTTTATTGGGGTTCTGAAAAGAAGTGGCTTGGCGGAGACGAACGCTACTCGCGCGGATCGCCCGGCGTTAGCAAAGAGCACGGTGTCCTCGTAAAAGACGACGACAGCGAAGTTGTACACTCTCGCGACCTTGAAAATCCTCTTGCCGCTGTTCAAATGGGTTTGATTTACGTCAATCCTGAAGGCCCGGATGGCAAGCCCGATTATCTTGCATCAGCAAAAGACATTCGCGACACCTTCGGGCGAATGGCCATGGATGATGAAGAGACCGTGGCGCTCATTGCCGGCGGACATACATTTGGAAAAACCCACGGTGCCGCCAGAGCCGACCACGTAGGAGCCGAGCCCGAAGCGGTAGACCTCGAGCATTTGGGGTTTGGTTGGAAAAATAATTTTAAAAGTGGCGTTGGCGCCGATACAATTACCAGCGGCCTGGATGTGACTTGGACTTCAACTCCCACAAGATGGGGACATGAATTTTTTCAGAATCTTTTTGCGTACGAGTGGGAGTTAACGAAAAGTCCTGCAGGTGCTCACCAGTGGGTGGCGAAAAATGCAAGTCCTACTATTCCCGACGCGCATGATTCATCGAAGAAAAGTTTACCCACGATGCTCACCAGCGATTTAGCTTTACGTTTCGATCCCGCCTATGAAAAGATATCGCGCCGATTCCTCGAAAACCCGGATGAATTTGCCAGCGCCTTCGCGCGCGCGTGGTTTAAGCTCACGCACCGCGATTTGGGACCGCGTGCCCGCTACCTCGGACCTGAAGTTCCAAAGGAAGAACTAATCTGGCAAGATCCCATTCCAGCGGTTGATCACCAATTAATTAATGATGCTGATATTGCGGCGTTGAAAAGCAAGATTCTTTCTTCAGGGCTTTCGATTTCGGAATTGGTTTCAACGGCCTGGGCTTCTGCTTCTACATTCCGGGGCGGAGATAAGCGAGGCGGCGCGAATGGTGCGCGTATCCGTTTGGCTCCACAAAAAGACTGGGCGGTTAACGAGCCTCAGAAGCTGAGTAAAGTTTTGCAGACGCTTGAAAATATTCAGAGCACCTTCAATGGGTCAGCGCAGGGTGAGAAGAAAGTTTCGCTTGCGGATTTAATTATTCTCGGCGGAAACGCTGCGGTTGAGCAAGCGGCCAAGAATGCCGGTGTTTCGGTGCAAACTCCCTTCACGCCGGGACGTATGGATGCCAGCCAGGCGCAAACCGATGTCGACTCTTTTACCATCCTCGAGCCGCATGCCGACGGATTCCGTAACTACCTGAAAGCAAAGTATGCAATTCCGGCCGAAGAATTCCTGCTTGATAAAGCTCAGCTTCTCACACTCACAGCGCCAGAGATGACCGTGCTTGTGGGAGGGCTGCGGGTGCTTGGTGCAAATGCCGGCGGCAGCCAG
>JANOJH010000076.1:0-8583 GCA_031408135.1 Bdellovibrio sp.
CGCAGTTCTTCTCCGAGCCGAAAGCGGGTTTCTTCATCCAGCGCCGCGAAGGGCTCGTCGAGCAAAAGCAATTTGGGCTGCACCACCAGTGCTCTTGCCAATGAGCCGCGCATTTTCATTCCGCCCGAAAGCTCATGCGGGAAAAGCTCGGCGGCGTCTTCCAGTCCAACCGAAGCTAAGGCTGCTAAAGCTTTTGCATTTCGCTCTTGTTCTGATTTTCCTAGTAACTCAAGTGGTAAACTTACATTGTCTTTTAAATTGCGCCATGGCATCAAATGGGCTTCCTGAAAAACAAACGCCCTATCCGCTTTATTTTCTACATCATATTTGATTGTTCCGGACGATGTGGATTCCAGCCCCGCTATCAATCGTAGGAGTGTGGATTTACCTGACCCAGAGGGCCCAAGCAACACCACGAAATCGCCTTGATCTATCCGAAGGCTGATATTATTCAGAACTTTGCCGCTGGCAGAAAAGGACTTGCTGACGTTATCGAGAACAATAATTTGCCGGCGGGTATTTTCTGTCATGCTGAAAAATTAGATCATGGCCTAAACAACGAGGCAAGATTTCTTCTCTTTCAAGAACAGTAATTGCAGCTAACCTTATATTTAATTGGCCGGTGAAATTTGACCGGAGAGAGGCAGTTTTTATGATCAACCAATCGGCAACAGTTAAATGGCAGGGCGGTCTGCGATTAGGCAAAGGTGAAATCAGCACTGAAAGTGGCGCCCTTAAAAAGGTTCCCTACACGTTTGGAGGGCGCTTCGAGCACGATCCCGGAACCAGTCCTGAAGAACTCACCGCCGCAGCCCTTGCTGCTTGTTACTCGATGTTTCTTGCGGGCGAACTTCAAAAAATAAATTTTGTTGCGGATTCAATAAAAGTTGAGGCGCGGGCCAAGCTTGAAAATATTTCGAATGAGTGGACGATTACGCGTTTCTATCTGAACGTCGAAGCAATCGTGCTTGGTTGTGATGCCGAAACTTTCGAAAAACTGGCCAATCGGGCAAAACTAAATTGCCCCGTCTCGCGTGTGCTGAGAGCCGATATCATATTGGAGGCCCGGCTCATCAGCCTCCCAATGGAAGTCTTTGAGCATGGCCCCAGCTAACGTAGCGAAAGATTATCGCCGTTTGCTGAAGGTAGGCTTAGCTGGCTTATTATTGGGCTTCCATACGCTGGGCTTGCTTTTTCCCGAACGCGGTACATCTTTATATTTGTCGTTTCTTGGCTTTGCGACTTTTTCAAGATTACCTATGGTTTTAGAATCCGGCTTGGCACTTGTTTTTCGAGTACCATCAAAAACTTTCTTTTGATCAAGCTTTTTATTTTTGTAACGGTCTGAACTGTTTGTGGAAGGCCTTTCGATAAAGGCAAAATCAGCGTCCAGCTTTATTTCGCTGGCTCCCTGCAAGTAAGGCTTAATTTTATTGTACATCTTGGTGTCGGATGAAGTTACAAAGGTTATCGCATTTCCAACCCGGCCGGCGCGCGCTGTTCGCCCAATACGATGAAGAAAATCCTCTGCCTGAAATGGCAAATCAAAATTAATTACGTGATCTACGTGTGGCACGTCTATTCCTCGGGCCAATAAATCCGTGGCAACCACAATGCGAATTTCACCTTCTCTGAAGTTACGCACGACGCGATTTCGGTGGCCCTGAGAAAGTCCGCCATGTATGAGATCGGTTGAATAGCCATACTCTTTAAGATACTGGCCCATTCTTTCGCAGCTTCCCTGGTTACCGCAAAATACGATAACACCGCCCTTAGTTGCATTAAGTTCATCTAAGAGCCTGTCATTTTTTTTAAATTTATCAATCAACAGCACCGTCTGCTTCAGGCTGGCAACGGGCTCTTCAGCCTGCGATGACCTTATCATCAGCGCATTGGATCCCATAAAAAGTTGAGCAATACCCTCGATCGCCGGGTTGAAGCTCGCAGAGAACATCATTGTTTGCCGTTTTCCACGTAACGTGTTCTGGATATTTTTTAACTGCGGCGAAAAACCCATATCCAGCATTCTATCGGCCTCATCGATAACAACATATTCTACGTTTTGTAAAAGCAACTTATTCGAAACCAAATGGTCATTCAGGCGTCCTGGTGTACCAATGATTAAACGTGGATTTTTTTTCAATTGGCTGGTTTGCTTTGCGCTCGGAATTCCACCAATGACCAGGCTGCAGGTCATCGGCAATTCGGCACAAAGTAAGGCAAAGACTTTTGAAATCTGTTGTGCCATCTCGCGGCTGGGAGCCATTATCAGCGCCCGAGCATCCGGATTTTTTGCGAGTGCAGCTAATATCGGAAGGGCAAACGCAAGAGTTTTCCCGCTTCCTGTCTGCGCGACCGCGATGAGGTCCGTACCGTTCAACCCAGCAGGTATTGCCTGTGCCTGAACTTCGGTGGGCTTGGTGATTTGCATTTTTTCAAGAGCTGCCAGCAATACTTCAGAAAGGGCCATATCCTGAAAACGATTTGTCCGTAAGGTCGAATTTTGTAATTTCATAGAGCGAGTTATATAGCATGACCGTCTACCAGAGCGAAAGACTATATGCGAAGCTGTAGAAACTACAGCTTGCAGACTAAACCCCTGCCAATTTTTCCGGAATACAGCTAAAACACCGCTTTAAGCAAGGGAGATAACGTGGAAAATGACGATGTTTACAGAAAACAGGTGCTAAAGACCTTCTTTAAAAACGGTCAGTTGCTGAAAATACCAGAACAAAACCGAAAAAAAGACGTTGTTTTGCAGAAAGTTTCGTCGCGACTTGTTGCCGGAAAGACTTATTCCGACCCCGAACTTGATGAAATATTAAAAAAAATATTCCCGGATTTTCAGCGCCTTAAAGCTGAATTAACCGCTTCTCGCTTCATCAAATCGACCAAAGGCCAGTACATTCTGGTATAATGTCTCATTACTGGAATTGGCGAAATTAAATTCAAAAGTACACGTCGAAACTCCGATAGAATCCGATAGAAACAGTGCGGAGTCATTACGGCAATGTGGTTAAAAAACGAACGCTGTGGCAAATATGAATTATTTGAAAAGCTGGCCAGCGGTGGCATGGCGGACATCTTTTTGGGTCGCACATTATTGGCCGATGGAATTTGTAAATTCGTAGCCGTTAAAAGAATTCAAACCAGATTTTCAAGCAGCCAGCAATTCCAGAACATGTTTCGGGAAGAAGCTAAAATTGCAATCAATCTAAAAAATAATAATATCGTATCAACTTTGGATTTCGGCTTC
Organism: Bdellovibrio sp.; assembly: GCA_031408135.1. Taxonomy (GTDB): domain Bacteria; phylum Bdellovibrionota; class Bdellovibrionia; order Bdellovibrionales; family Bdellovibrionaceae; genus Pseudobdellovibrio. The sequence continues at coordinate 3,257 of JANOJH010000076.1, forward strand.
GAAAATGAACAGTACTATTTGGTTATGGATTTCGTTGAGGGCGTAACGCTCAAACAACTCAGTAATGAAATGAAGCGGGAAAATAAAACATTCTCTTTTGATCAGGTCCTCTATCTTGTAAAAGAAGTGGCTGCGGGCCTTGATTACGCACATCACGTCACCGAAATAAAAACCGGAAAAAATCTGAATCTTATTCATCGTGACATGAGCCCCCATAACGTTATGGTTTCTTTCGACGGCGACGTTAAAATTATCGATTTCGGAATTGCAAAAATCGACGATACCGAACAAATTCGAAGTGAAACCGGAAGCCTAAGAGGAAAATGCCGGTACATGAGCCCCGAGCAAGTCGAATGTGAAGAACTCGATGGGCGCAGTGATATTTTTTCACTTGGCATTATTTTGTGGGAGCTGCTTGCGAATGAGCAGCTATTCAATGACAAAAGTGACATCAAGATTTTGCAAAAAGTAAAGGCGTGTGAAATTCCGTCTATTCGACACCTCAATCCTTCAGTGCCAGCCGAACTGGCCCCTATCATCAGTAAAGCACTCAGCAAAGACCAGAATCAGCGCTATCAGAATGCTGCAGATTTAAGTTACGATCTGAACATTCTCCTGCAAAAGAATTATCCTCATTTTTCGAAAAAAGAGTTCGGCAATTTTACAAAAGAAATCTTTAAAACTCAGTTTAAAGAACTGGCGGTCAAACTTGCAAATATTGCGTCAATTCCCTATGAGAGACCCAAAAAATTGGTTGTTTTAGATGATTTAACCCGGGTGCCCGCCAGCGCGCCGCCACTACCACCTGTACAGACCAATCATGAGCTGCCCGACGGCCTTGGCTCAGTGCCACCAGCAGCGGCGGCAATCACGCCGGATATCAATTTTGAAAAATTACTTGAGACCAATCTCGTACCGGATTCTGTAAAGGCCCTCCATACCGAAAAAAATGCTTTCGCCGAGAATGTACAACGCAGTTTCGGCCAGAAAATCAAGACTCCTGAGCCTGTTAAATTGAAGGCCGCAGATGTTGGAAACGGCGTAATCGATTCGCTGCTTAAGTATGCTATGCTCGCTTTGGTCTTAAGTCTTTGCTATTTCGCCTTTACTAAGAACGCCGCACCGGCCATTCAAAATTATCTGGCAAGTCTTTCGGGTGAACGTGAAAATAAAAAAACAGGAACTTACGAAGTTTCCTCTCAGGCTCTAGAGAACTCTTTGCCGGAGGTTGCTTCTGCGCCGGCTACAGATTTGCTGACAATTTCAAAAGGAATGAAGCTCGGCTATCTTAATATTACGCTGGTTAAAGAAAATCCAAAGGTTGAAATTCTGATAAACGGAAAACTGCTTCTTGAAAAACCGCCGCTTTATATGTATCCGATCACCGCTGGAAGAGAAATTACCATTTCAGCCTTTGATCCGATAACGAAAAAATCTGCAGAGGTTAAGTTGGTTGTCGCTGAAGGCAAAACTGCCGATGTACCCTTGTCGTTTGTCGGCATCAAAAAATAGGACTACGGTTTTTCTGAAAATTCTCTGAGCGGTGTGAATAAATGCTCTAACCCATTTAGCTTAATTTCATAGAGTTGGCCGAGTAATCGGCCCAATTCGCCTTCCGGAAAACCTTGCGAATGGAACCAGACAACATAGGGCTCCGGCAGGTCAATTAGCGCAATTCCTTTGAACTTTCCGAATGGCATTTTCATATTCGCAATTTTTATCAAGTCGTCAAAGTTCGGATTCATTTTTTTTCTTCGTGTAAATAATTTATATACAAATTTTCAACTTTTTTGCGCGCCCAAGCAGTTCTACGTAAAAATTTAAGGCTCGAAGTAACGCTTGGATCAACATTGAAGCATCGAATATCGATCTGAATTCCTAATTCAGGCCAGCCGTAAAAATCGACTAGTTCTGTCAATATCTGTTCCAGAGTTTTTCCGTGAAGCGGATCTTTTAGACTATTCTGCGCCACTATTATTTTTTATAGGGCATTTCGCCGAGAAAATCTTTCTTTCCGAGCTCAACGCCGTTGTGACGTAAAATTGAATACGCCGTTGTAATATGAAAATACATATTCGGAATCGCATGCTGAAGTGCGAATTCCATGCCTGTCAGATACTTACCTTCCCAGCGCGGCTGAGATATTTTTTTATCTTCCGCCCCGGCAAAATCTTTTGCTGAGAACTTGCCAAGATATTGAATAACGCTGTCAATTCGACTGGTCAACTCAGGCAACGTGGTTTCTTTATCATCATGCACAGGAGCGTCTATTCCGGTAAGACGGGATGCACAGAGCTTTACCGTGTCTGTTACGATCTGAATCTGTTTCGTCAGCGCAAACTGATCCGGAGCCAAGCGGGCGTTCAGTAATACCTGTACGTCAAATTTTTTGGTTTCTGCATGAAGTGCGACCTTGCCCAGAATTGCATTTAAGTTTTTTAACATTTTGATTGATTGGGGAACAGTCAGTTCGTATAGCACAGATTCTCCTTAGTTTTAAGAGCCTGATTAAAGCGCAAACCCGGCTTTCAGGCAACTTAACAAACAGAACCTTCAAAATAAGAGACCTTCATGAAATGGTGGCTCGGGACGGAATTGAACCGCCGACACAAGGATTTTCAATCCTCTGCTCTACCAACTGAGCTACCGAGCCAGGCAAATTGCGAAATAGAAAATTATCGAGTACCATAGATTTAGTCAATATATCTGTGCTATTTGCCCAGTTGAGCGAATGCCTGCTTGAGATCGGCAAGCAAATCATCAAAATCTTCGATCCCGACTGATAATCTGATCAAAGAATCATCAATTCCGATCTTTTTCCGTTGTTCAGCAGGAACTGAGGCGTGCGTCATAATAGCGGGATGCTCGATCAGCGACTCTACTCCCCCAAGGGACTCCGCCAAGGCGAAAACTTTTACCGACTCTAAAAATTTTCGAGAGGAATCTATCCCGCCCTTGATAAAAAAAGTGATCATTCCTCCGAAACCTGACATTTGGCTTTTAGCCAATTCATGTTGCGGATGAGATTTTAGGCCCGGGTATATAACTCGGTCTACATGTGGGTGACCCTCAAGAAAGACGGCGATTTTCATCGCGTTTTCAGCGTGAGCCCGCATTCTGATTGGTAGTGTTTTAAGGCTACGTAATGCCAGAAATGAATCAAAGGCGCCCTGCACTCCGCCCATCGAGTTACTCAGAAATCCGAGTTTTTCTGCTAACGCTTGATTGCTTGTAACAGCGATGCCACCAACGATGTCACTGTGGCCTCCGATATATTTTGTGGCCGAATGAACCACGATATCTGCGCCCAGCTCAAGCGGACGTTGAAAATATGGCGACATGAACGTGTTATCAACAACGACCATGATCTCGTTTTGCTTCGCGATTTTTACAATCGCAGCAATGTCTGTAAGTTTAAGTGTGGGATTAGTCGGTGTCTCCAGCCACACCATCTTCGTATTTGGCTTTATAGCTCTGGTAAAATTCTCAACATCGGTCAAGTCGGTAAAAGTAAAATCGAGGCCGTTATGGCGCAACACTTTATCAAATAATCTGAACGTGCCGCCGTACATATCGTCGAAGGCAACAACATGGTCACCTTGTTTGAGCATTTGCATAACAGTTGTTGTGGCAGCACAACCCGAAGCAAAAGCAAAACCGAACTTTCCGCTTTCGAGGTTGGCGATGCAATCCTCGTAGGCCCGGCGGGTCGGATTATGAGTGCGCGAGTATTCCCAGCCTTTGTGAACTCCCGGAGACTCCTGCACATAGGTGGAGCTCAGGTAAACCGGTGTCATGATTGCGCCTGTTGTCGGATCTGGCATTTGGCCGGCATGAATTGCCCGAGTTGAAAATTTCATAAAATCCCCTTAAATATTTAATCTTTTTAATTCATCAGATGCGGCAATTTCAACATTGAATGCCGTTTCTAATTTTTCAGGCGAAAGCAGTCCGTTATCGACTAGCCATCTGTCATTGAATGCTTTCGACAAATAGGCTTTTCCGGAATCAGGCATTAAAACCACAATATTCGATGGCTTCGTTAATTTTTCGGCGAATCTCATGGCTGCAACCAGAATGAGCGCGCTTGAAGGACCAACGCATAGCCCTTCTTCATTGACCAGTCGCCTTGTCATATCAAAAGAATCCTGATCGTTCACTTTTACGAAATCATCATAGAGTTTCAGGTGACAGTTATCCGGCAGCATATCTTCGCCGACGCCTTCAACTTTCCATGACCCTGCAGGCTCAATTACTTTACCGTGATAAAATAAATCCGCCAAAATGCTGCCGATGGGGTCGGCGCAGATAATCTTAATATCAGGGTTTTTCTCTTTAAGAAATTTTGCAACTCCCGAAAGGGTTCCTCCGGTTCCAACACCCGCCACAAACATATCGATTTGACCGTCTGTTTGCTGCCAGATTTCGGGGCCAGTCACTTTGTAATGCAAATCGAAATTATCCGGATTATGAAACTGATTGGCATAAAAACTGTTTTCAATATTTTCAGCAATTTTTTTTGCCACTGAATAGTGGCTGCGAGGGTCGTCTGGCGCCACACCCATGGGAGTCATTACGACTCGTGCACCGTAGGCACGTAGCATCGCACGTTTTTCTTCTGACATTTTTTCCGGAAGTACACAGATGCACTTGTAGCCTTTCACCGCTGCCGCCATAGCCAAGGCCAATCCGGTATTACCAGCTGTGGCTTCAACAATTGTTCCGCCCGGGCGGAGCTCGCCCCGCTTTTCAGCGGCTTCAATCATGGCAAGGCCAATGCGATCTTTTACAGAACCGGCAGGATTAAAATACTCCATTTTAGCCAAAAACCGATGTTTCGAGCTGCCAATGACCTTATTCAGCTTTACGAGCGGGGTGTTTCCGATCGTCTGTAAAATATTTTCGTAAATCGCGGCGTTCATAAAGTTTTGTCTTTCATCCGGTTTTTCGCCTTCGGATGATTTTCTGATAAATAAACCAGCACTTCCGACATCAAAGTAATAACGTCATGGCTGTAAGGAATACCCAGGACTTCCGTCTTATTCTTAATTAGTTTGGAATCGGGGTTGGTTTTTGATAACTCCTGAACCAGGGTTTGTAGATCAGAATTGGCCGTTAAAAGGTTTGCTGCCATTAAGTCCTCCGTTGATAGGCATTTAAAAATAACTATTGCCTAGGTCTTTAACAATCTTTTTCTGTAGCCTGATCCTGATAATTGTAAAAAGAGTGGCAAGCCCGTCCTTGAAAAATCGCAGTGTCTTTCCTTCGTCGTCTGTTCGGTACGCATAACTGACCGGAATCAAAATGGAAGCAGCTTGATTAATGGT
>JANOJH010000078.1:0-1776 GCA_031408135.1 Bdellovibrio sp.
TACTCACGATCGGTGGCTATAGGAGATTTGGATGGCGATGGTAAGGCAGACTTATCCGTTGCGAACACGGAAAGCGAAAATTCGGTTTCTGTTCTTCGCAACACGAGCAGTAGTGGTATTATTTCATTTGATGCAAAAGTAGTTTTCGCAACAGGAACAAGGCCTTGGTCAGTTGCCATTGGAGATTTGGATGGTGATAGTAAATCAGATTTGATCGTGACTAACATGACCAGTAATTCTTTGTCTGTTTTACGCAATATCTCTATAAATAGCGTTATTGGTTTTGAACCCAAAATGGATTTTGGCACGGGTGTGAATCCTTTCCACATTTCCATAGGCGACCTGGACGGAGATGGGAAGGCAGACCTGGCGGTAACGAATTTAAACAGCAATACGGTGTCAGTCTTTCGCAATACATCTACCATCGGAGCTATAACATATGAACCAAAAGCTGATCTTGTATCGGGTCAATATCCCATATCAGTTGCTATTGGAGATTTGGATGGTGATGGAAAACCAGATTTAGCAGTGGCCAACCAGGGAAGTAATACCGTTTCCATTATCCGCAACAACCCAATTTTCCAACCTTCCATAAGTTCAATCTCACCTACTTCAGCTACTAGTGGTGCAACGGTTACGATTACCGGAACGCATCTTACCGGTGTAACTGCTGTTAGCTTTGGGGGTACACCAGCAAGTTCATTTAATGTAGTGTCTGAAACCAGCATTACGGCAGTGGTTCCTATTGGTACCAGCGGGTCGGTGTCGGTTACTGCGCAGGGCGGCACAACCACACTACCCGGTTTTGTTTTTGTACCGGAGGCCTCTAACGTTAAGCTCTTTGGCACTACCACGCTCGGTGGGTCTACTAATGTGGGTACGCTTTACAGCATGAACCTAGATGGCACCGGCTTTGCCAACCTCCATAACTTTGAAGGTACCGATGGAGCCAACCCCGAAGGCCAGTTAGTAGAATTGCCAACTGGTAAGCTGGTGGGCATCACTCGCAATGGTGGTTCATTAAATCTCGGAACCATTTTTACGATTAATAAAGACGGTACCGGATTTTCTGTGCTGCATGATTTCACTGATGCGCAGCATCCTACTTTTGGAATTTTGTTAGCCAGTGACGGTAAATTATATGGGGGCACTTTGGGCAACGGTAGTACTTCGGGATTATCTGCCGGCTCAATTTATAGAATCAATAACGATGGCACTGGTTATGAGAAGTTGTATGACTTTGCTCCGCTAACGAACATCAACACCAATGATTACTTTACTGACAAAAGTCCATTGATTGAATTGCCTGATGGAAGCCTGGCGGGCACATCGGTTTATCATGGTGCTAACTTCGCTGGCATTGTGTTTAAAATACAAAAGGACGGAACGGGTTACACACTGTTGCATGAATTTGATAATAATGCTTCTTATCCATTTGGCAAACTGGTGCTCAACCAGGACGGCAAAATATATGGATCGGCTCATTTGGGTCTTTACTCCATCAATCCGGATGGAACTGGTTTTACCGTAGTTCATCCATTTAGTTATGCTGGCAACGACATCAGCCAATCCGGTATTATGATTGGCCAGGATGGATTCATTTACGGGCAATCGTATTCAGGTGGCGCATCAGGTGCCGGAAGCATTTACCGTTCCTCAACAGACGGCTCTGTTTTTGAAACCATTTATTCCATGAGTGCTGCCACGGGCAAAATAGCATCAAACGTAATGGCCCAAGCTACGAACATGGTGCTGTTTGGTGCTACCCAGCAAGGT
>JANOJH010000718.1:0-3295 GCA_031408135.1 Bdellovibrio sp.
GTGTTTAACATCGACATCACAATCTGTCCAAAATGCAAAGGTCAAATCAAAATCATTGCTGCGATTGAAGATCAAAGATCATCAAGAAAATTCTGGAACACATGGGTCTACCATCTAGCGCACCAAAACTGATGTCAGCTCGCGGACCGCCAATTTCTGATCAATGTGACATCTATCCAGCGCTTCATACTTTATCGAATGGACTGATATGACCTTTAAAAGACCTATACTCTCTGGCCCTGCTCGGTTTTTTGTGGTCGCAAAAGAGCGAACCCAAGTAATTTTTATTAAAGTGATCATTGGCTAATCATTCTGAGATGTTGCGGTGTCATTATGCTTCTTCCTAAGTTGGTGTATATATTGCTTACAAACTCTCGGTAGCAATTTTAACCCCGTTTGTAGGAGTAATTTAATGAACCCTTTTAAGTCTAAAAAAATCGCAAAAATCGCCATGCTAAGTTCGCTGATTGTTTTCAGTGTGGGCTTAACGGCTCAATCCGGCACTGTGGCCGACTGGAACTTCACAGATGCTGAAACCTGCACGGTTTCAACCAACAACACCAACTTCGGAGGCGATGACTTTCCGTCGAATGAGTCCAACATCTATCTCACCATTTCAAAAGCTAAAAATAAGCCTGAAATACCGGTTGAAATTATGGTTCAGTTTATCACGAACATGAACAAAAGTTCGGGCGCCGTCGCTTCAATTTCAGGAGCAGGATCACTTGCACTTGCTGATTTAGACGGTCGTAAAATGTTCTTCTGGGGCGTACCGAAGAATCTTACTAACTTTATCGAACGACTAAAAAGCGGACGAAGCAACCTCTCTGTTAAAGGGGTTGGCGGCCGAAGATCTGAAGATCTGAAACTTTCAACCAGCGGATTCAAAGATGTTCTTAGCCAGATGGAAAGCGCGTGTAACAGCGGCAAAAGTCTGGTTAATGCGGATTTTGATACTGCATTCATGGCCAGCGTTCCGGACTCTATTGATCCGACCCGCATTGATGCCACCAAAGCAACTCAGTTGCGAAGCATCTACTACGCGGCTTACAGTGCGTCGTTCAGCATTTCAAATGCCGCTGCAGATCTTGCAAAATTACTTGCGAAATACCAGCCGTACATGGATGAACTCGCGCAAAACCGCGCTGAACTGAATCAAATTCAAGACGTTGAACTTCCGAATACCCGCAACACTCTTGCAGCAGCCCAGAAACAACAGGTTGATGCAACAGCTGAAATTGCAAGTATCGATAACGCAATCCCGGGTTTAAATGCCAAAATCGCAGCTTCGCAAAAAGCTTACGATGCGGCCCGCGCCATTCTTGCTCCGCTAGAGCCTGAATACAATCGCATCACCGGACAACTCAGCAGCGCTCAATCAACCTTGAGCGAAGCGCAAAATCGTCTTTCATACATCGAAACAAGATTACGTGATGGTGCTCAACAGATTTCAAATCTGGATTACGAAGCTACAAATATCGAACGACGTCTTCCACAAAAGCGCAGTGATTTAGATCGCGCCCGTTCAATCTTCAGAGATGCTCAGAGCCGTCGCGCAAACTTCAACATTTCTTGGGAACGCGACAACCGTCTCAGAAATCATTTTGAATACTCGCGTTTACAGAATGATCGTCAGAACATGAGCAATCAACTTCGTCAAAACGAATCAGATTTGCAACGCGTTCGTTTTGAGCGTGACCGCGTAGCCCGTGAATTACAAATATGCCGCGCTAATCCTATTATTGCGGTTGAATCCACTAAAGAATTTCTGGTGCCGGGACAACCGGGCAATCCAGGCGCTGGCGACGGATTAGTTCCAGGCCCCCCAGGTGGTGGAAATCCAGGCGGCCCGGGCAATCCTCCGGTTCAGCCTCCACGTGATTGCAGTCATCTTGAGCACGCATTGAACAACGCCAACATGCAGGTTTCTCAACGTGAACAGGAAAATCGTATGCTCTCGAACCGTCTGAATGAAATTGCTTCTCGCATCAATCAGATCGAACGTCAGGTTGATATGGAAGTACGCCGTGAATACGACAGCCTGGTGCACGCTGAAGATCAGGCACGACGTGAAAACGATCGTCTTGAGGCCGATGTACAAAACGATCAGAACCGCCTTTCACAGATCCGGTCTTCTGATATTCCACGACTCGAAAGAGAACAGACTCAGTTGCAGAACGAAAGACCCTCGGTTATTTCACGAATCAGCCAAGCCACTGCAGATGTCAGCCGATTGTCGCAAGAACTTTCAAGCTTCAAATCCGCTAATGACTGGGATCGTAAAGCAGGATCGGTTGCGAGTACCGGTAATCAGTTAAGTTCAGACCAACAGAATCTGAAACAGGCCCAAAGTAACAAAGCGGCCGCACAACGTCGCCTTGAAGCGGGCTCTGTAACTGAAGCTCAATCGATTGCAAAAATTGATTCTCTCAATGCTCGGGTTGTTGTTTTGAATAATAGAGCTGTAGCACTTGATAAAATCCTTGAAAATCTTCCTGCAGAGCGCGCTGATTTCGATGCAACACTTGCTGCAAAAAGAGTTGAGTTTGAGTCTCGCAGAGTTCAGTTTCTGGATTTATTGAAATAGTGTTAAAAAACTGGCTTGTTGTAAACAACAGGCCAGTTACTTTTTCTCGATTTGATACGCTGACGCATTTAATTTCGAGCCTTCGCTACTCAAATTTAGCTTTCGAAGACCAAGCAAAAAAAATTGCTAACTTTTCAATTTTGGGCCTGGGCCTTCGTTTTTATTTGGTGCTTTATGCATTTTAGTGGTCCGTGGGCATTTTTTGGATTTAGGCCTAATAAGCACTTGTATCCGCATCGATCGGACAAGCTTTTTTTAATTCAACCCGCGATAAGTCTTTTTCATTAATTGTAAATAACATCTTGGCCGATTTAACAGGAATTATCTGAACCTTTGGTAAATGCGGGGACCATAACCTCATTGTGTTTTCACCGCTGGTCACATTAAGGTTAATGAAACTCATAGGCACCTATAGACGACTGAGAAGCGGGTCTGCTGTAAAGATCAAAATCAGTCAGTACGCCCAGATTCAAGCCCACCTGATCGGCACGGTGAAGTCCCTGTTAAATGAAAATCATTCATCGTGATATTCGCCAGTAGGGGATCTTGGGTGATTGATGAGGTGTCCAGCCCCGTTAAATTTTGATAGGTTGTAAAATCAAATATATTAAAGGTACCGAAATCTGCAACGACAACAGCCTTATGTGTGATTGTAGCTATCAAAACATAATAGCTATCCCAATGTGGGGCTTGTTGAACGGACAAGAA
>JANOJH010000111.1:0-3018 GCA_031408135.1 Bdellovibrio sp.
ATGTGGCACAATTACATCAAGCAGATTTAAAAATACAGCATCAGTTTAATTGTAGAGGATTAACCTATTGGTTTGACGGCAAAAGAAAAACAGCCTTTTGTTTAATTGATGCTCCTAATAAAGATGCAATTAAAATGATGCATGATAATGCACATGGCCAAATGCCTCATAGAATAATTGAGGTAGATGATGCTGTGGTAGAATCGTTTTTGGGTCGCATTGAAGACCCTAAAAAATCACAAAATACGGAATTGAACATTATTAATGATCCTGCTTTTAGAACAATAATGGTGATAGGAATAAAACTCTCATCATTAAACGATTCAGCAAACAAACAATTAAATTTAGTTATTCAGAATCATAACAAAACTATTGTTAAAACATTAAATAAATTTAAGGGAAGCATTGTTAAACAAAAGCTAGATTACTTTTTAACTTCATTTGATTCCGTTACAAATGCAGTATTATGTGCTATTGAAATTCAGACAGTAGGTAATCTGACTGTCAATAACACTTATGATTCTGAAATAAACTATAGCATAGGCTTAAGTGCTGGTGTGCCTGTAACGGAAAAAAAGGGAATTTTTGAGAATACCATTAAAATGGCTGAACGCTTATGTGATGTTGTTATCGGGCAAATCGTTATGTCTAATGAAGTTAAAGATTTGTATGAAAGCGAGAATTTGAATATTTCTATTGACAAGAAAATTGTGCATGTACTTAGTCCAACTGATGAGAAATTTTTAAACATATTGATGGATTACATTGAGAGGGAATGGAATAATACAACTTTAAATGTCGATCGTTTTATTAAAGATTTAGGATATAGCAAATCTAAATTATATCGAAGAATGATTCTTATAACAGGAAAATCACCTAATACTTTTATAAAAGAATATCGATTAAATAAAGCTATAAAATTATTAAATAATCAAGTGCTTAATATTTCTGAAATTGCTTTTGAAACGGGTTTTAATAGCCCTACGTATTTTACAAGAGAATTTAAGAAAAAATTTGGTTTATTGCCAACTAATTTTGCCAAGGGGATCAAAAACAAACAGTATTAGAAAAACTAATTGAAGCAATTGTTATTGTTTTTGAATCAAAAGTGATATTGTTTATAGTGAAAACACCTCAAGTTTGTATCAAGAATTTCTGATTGAAATTCCAAAACAATACTTAATACTCAAAACTAAAAATTGTTCAAAATGAAAAATTCAATTAAAAAGATCATCTTCCTTATTCCAGGCCTGTTTCTGACAATTGCATTATCAGCACAAAATACGGAGGTTAACAAAACTGAGTTATCGTTGGTAAAAACAGCAGAAGATGCCGACTTACAATGGGGTCCTTGTCCTCCATTTATGCCAAATGGCTGTTCTATTGCCATTTTACACGGTGATCCAAGTAAAAAAAATTTAGATGTTTTTTTTAAAGTTGCAGCAAATTCAGACATCCCTAACCATTGGCACAATTCGGCAGAACGTATGATACTTATCTCTGGTAAGCTCGAGGTGACTTATAAAGGAGAAAAGCCACAAACTTTAAAAGTAGGATCGTATGCCTATGGGCCTTCTGAAAAACCTCATACGGCTAAATGTGGTGATGCTGGACCTTGTATACTTTTTATTGCCTTTGAAGAACCTTTGGATGCGTTTCCAAAAGATTAATCGTTTTAGCATCTGATCATTGTAAAATAAAAACCATTACTAAATAGTAAGAGGTTTTTAACCTATTAGAAATTAGAACTAATTAGTTAATTGTTTCGATTTGAAAAGTAAATAATAAAAGTATGGAAAACACAATTAAGGATATTTTGGAGTCCAAAATAAAAATATTTGCTTCAAAATTAAGAGGAAAAATAGTGATGCCTTCTGATTCTGACTATAACAATACCAGAAAAGTGTATAATGGAATGATCAATAAACATCCAGGGATGATTGCAATGTGTGTTGATGTTGCGGATGTTATTGCTTCAGTAAATTTTGGCAGAGAAAATAATTTATTAGTTGCCATTCGAGGTGGTGGACACAATGGTGGCGGCTTAGGTATTTGTGACGATGGATTAGTAATTGATTTATCGGGAATTAAATTTATTCATGTTGATACTTCTGATAGCACCGTTAGGGTTGGTGGAGGAAACCTGTGGGGTGAAGTTGACCATGCTACACATCCTTTTGGGCTTGCAGTTCCTGCGGGAATTATTTCTACAACAGGAGTTGGAGGATTAACGCTTGGTGGTGGTGTTGGTCATCTATCGCGAAAATATGGACTTACAATAGACAACCTATTAGAAGCTGATATGGTTTTGGCAGATGGTTCTTTTGTAACAGTAAGCGCCAAAAAAAATAGTGATTTGTTTTGGGCTATTCGTGGTGGAGGTGGAAACTTTGGAATTGTAACCTCTTTTAAATTTCAAGCTCATCCCGTAAAAACTGTTTTTGGAGGCCCAACCTTGTGGCCAATTGAAAAAACAGAAGAGATAATGAAATGGTATCAAGAATTTATAAATAATGCTCCAGATGAATTGAATGGTTTTATAGCAACTTTGATTATTCCAGGAGCGCCATTTCCGGAGCATTTACACAACAAGCAATTCTGTGGAATAGTATGGTGTTATGTTGGAGACATGGATAAAGCAAAAGAAGCCTTCAAGCCAATTTTAGCAATGAATCCTTTATTTGAACATGTAGGCGAAATGCCTTATCCGTCTGTACAGACTTTATTTGACGGATTATTTCCTCCTGGATTGCACTGGTATTGGCGCGCAGACTTTTTCAATGAATTAGGATCAGAAGTAAGAAAACAACATTTAAAATTCGGCTCTGAAATACCAACTCCACTTTCTCAAATGCATTTATATCCAATTAGTGGAGCAGCAAGTAAAGTTGGCGCAGAAGATACGCCTTGGGCATATCGTGATGCCAAGTATGCGGGTGTAATTGTTGGCGTAGATCCAGATCCGGCAAACACCAATAAAATCACAACATGGTGTAAAGATTATTGGGAAGCCCTGCA
>JANOJH010000156.1:0-1833 GCA_031408135.1 Bdellovibrio sp.
GAACGTCCTAAAGCCGGATTTGCATTCAACGAAAGTTATATGGCCGATAATGATTTGGCACTGGGTAGAGTAGTAGAATATTTGAGCCACTTACCGCAATGGAAAAACATGATGATCGTTGTGACCGAGGATGATGCACAGGGTGGAAACGACCACATTGATGCGCATCGTAGTATATTGATGGTGATTTCGCCTTATGCCAAAAAGAATTTTAACTCGCACCAGCATTACAGCTTTGGCTCTATCTTCAAAACGTTCTGGACTGTGTTGGGAATACCGTATCTGAACCAGTATGATTTTGGTGTGAATTCGCTGAGCGATTGTTTTATGTCTGAGCCTGACTTCACACCTTACAATGCCTTATCCGTTGACCCAAGGATTTTTGATCCACAGGTAGCGCTGGATCCATTGGACGAGAAATTTGATTGGGAAGCAATGAAGCAATCACCTAAATTAGATGATCCGGACGAAATCAAAAAGGCTCGAAAAGATGATGGCCGGACGAAAGTTAACCATTGATAAAAACTCCTGGCTTATGAAAATCAAACTGGTATTTCCCCTGGCGATAGGCATTTTACTTTTTATTATTTTTTCATGTAGTAAGCCCAAATCGGATAAGGCTTATTTAGATTCGCTTGCTACTCAACTTACGGCTAATCGTGTTCTTCTTCCCAATGGGTGGTCGCTGAGCCCGGCTGGCACATCTTTGCCGCTGGGCGATTTTCCAATGAACCTGGTAGTATCGTCAACCGGAAAATTCATGGCGGTTACGAACAATGGCCAAAGCACACAATCTATTATTTTAATCGATCCAACATCGAAGAAAGTTCTGGACGAAATTGAAATCAAAAAATCCTGGTATGGCTTAGCCTTCAATAAAGCAGAGACTAAACTCTATGCTTCAGGGGGAAATGACAATATGATTTTGATTTATGATATAAAGGACTCACGCTTGACAAAAACCGATTCTATTGTCTTAGGCCTTCCTTGGCCTGTAAAAATTTCGCCCACTGGAATAGCCATCGATGACGAGGCAGGAAAATTATTCATAGCAACGAAAGATGACAGTTCGCTTTACGTTGCCGATCTGGCTACGAAGCAATCAGTCAAACTTCCACTTGGTCATGAAGCGTATGCCTGTGTACTAAGTCCGGATCGAAAAACGTTGTACGTATCGTTGTGGGGAGGCGCTAAAGTTGCCGTGGTCGATCCTGCGCAACTGCAGGTAACGGCTACTATCAAGGTTGGCAGCAATCCCAATGACATGACACTGACGAAAGATGGAAAGTTTCTCTTTGTCGCCAGCGGTAATGATAATTCAGTATCTGTGATTGAAACCGAAACGCAAAAAGTAGTTGAAGTTTTTTCATCTGCTCTATATCCAAATTCTCTGGCCGGAAGCACAACGAATGGTGTGGCGTTATCGGAGGATGAACGTTTGCTCTACATCGCCAATGCGGATAATAATTGTCTGGCTGTATTTGATGTAGCAAAACCTGGTGATAGCAAAAGCGTGGGCTTTATACCCACAGGTTGGTATCCTACTTCTGTGAAAGTCTGGAATGGTAACATCTGGGTAACCAATGGAAAAGGAACAAAATCTATGGCCAATCCTAAAGGACCAAATCCTTATGAAGGTAGAACTGACTCTACACAATATATTGGAGGGCTCTTCAAAGGCACGATGTCGATCATACAAGAACCTGGTCAGGAAGAGTTATCGATTTATTCTTCAACAGCCTACAAGAACAGTCCTTATAATAAGGAGATTGAGAAACTCGCCCAAGGTGAAGAAGGCAATCCTATTCCCAGAAAGGCTGGTGACAACAGTCC
>JANOJH010000167.1:0-1768 GCA_031408135.1 Bdellovibrio sp.
ACCTGCCAACGGTAAGCCGATCATCAATCCATCTCAGGACGTTGTCTTGGGCTTGTATTGGATGACTCGTATCCTTCCTGGTGCAAAAGGTACCGGTAAGGTTTTCGCTTCAGTTCAGGAAGCACTTTATGCTTACGAAGCCGGAGTTGTAGAAATTCAGGCTGCCTGTAAAGTAAAAGTAAAAGGTAAGTTAGAAGAAACTTCGGTTGGACGCGCGATTCTTTCTGATGCGGTTCCCAAAGAAGTTCCATTTACTACCATCAATACAGTGATGAGCAAAAAATCGATCGCAGCGTTAATCGATATGACCTTCCGACATGCAGGTGCGAAAGCCACTTGTATTTTGGCCGATCAGATTATGCAATTGGGTTTTAAATACTCAACTGTAGCCGGTCTTTCAATTTCTCTTGATGATATGATTATCCCGGCTTCAAAGGCCGCGATGATTGCTGAAGCTGAAAAGCAAGTTGAAGAAATTCAACAGCAGTACGATGAAGGTCTTATCACAAACGGTGAGCGCTACAATAAAGTTGTGGATATCTGGGCTCAAACTTCAGATAAAGTTGCCAAAGAAATGATGAGTCAGATTGAAAAGCAAAAATTCGTGGTTGATGGTAAAGAAATCATCGGCCCGTCATTTAATCCGATCTACATCATGGCAGACTCCGGCGCCCGGGGTTCATTCAATCAGTTGCGTCAGCTGGGTGGTATGCGTGGTCTTATGGCCAAGCCATCAGGTGAGATCATCGAAACTCCGATCACGGCAAACTTCCGTGAAGGCTTAACAGTTCTTCAGTACTTCATTTCAACTCATGGTGCTCGTAAGGGTCTTGCCGATACGGCATTAAAAACCGCGAACTCAGGTTACTTGACCCGTCGTTTAGTTGACGTGGCTCAGGACGTGGTTGTTTCTGAAATCGATTGCGGAACTGCAAGCGGCCTGGATATCGTTCCGGTGTATGAAGCCGGCGAAATTATTCAGGGAATTGCGGATCGAATTTTAGGTCGTACCCCATTGCATGACATTATCGATCCGAACACCAATACAGTTTTAGTCAAAGCGAATTCAGAAATGGATGAAGCGATGGTTAAGAAAATTGACGACTTGGGAATCGAAAAAGTTACCATACGTTCAGCCCTGATTTGTGAAGCCACTCGCGGAGTTTGTGTTAAGTGCTATGGCCGTGATTTGGCCCGAGGAGCAACAGTCAACTTAGGTGAGACTGTCGGTATTATCGCAGCGCAGTCAATTGGTGAGCCGGGTACGCAGTTAACGATGAGAACATTCCACTTAGGTGGAGCTGCTTCCCGATCGGTTGAGCAATCAGTTCATACAACACGCTACGACGGCGTTATTAAATTGTTAAATGTTCAATCGGTCAGAAATCGTAACGGTAAATTAACTGTTATGAATCGAAACGGACAAGCTTTAATAATTGATGAATCCGGCCGTGAGCGTGAAAATTTCAAATTAGTGTACGGAGCAATTTTAAACTTCGCTGATGGCGAAAAAGCATCAAAGGGTGCAACCATTGCTGAATGGGATCCATATTCCAATCCGATTATTTCAGAGGTATCTGCGAAGGTTAACTTCCAGGATATCGTTGAAGGTGTGACAATGGTTGAGCAGGTCGATGCTGTGACCGGATTTACAACTAAAGTAATTGTTTCTTCTGGGTACCTTTGATCCCGATCAATACCTGGCAGCCGGTGATCGAGTGCCCAAGCTGCCGAACGCGGTTTGCTGTCGATTAGAGCGCTCGACAGT
>JANOJH010000182.1:0-5057 GCA_031408135.1 Bdellovibrio sp.
ATTGTCGGGGTTATCGGGCCCAATGGCGTCGGTAAATCCACTCTGTTCAAAATGATTACCGGAAAAGACAAATCAGATGCCGGAATTTTCAAGGTCGGTGAATCGGTTAAGATCGCCTATGTTGATCAAACCCGCGAAAGCCTTGATCCTAACAAATCAATTTATGAAGAGCTGTCAGGCGGGCAGGATGTGATTCAGCTGGGTGGGCGCGAAGTAAATGCCAGACAATACGTCAGTTGGTTTAATTTTTCGGGCACCGATCAACAGAAGAAAGTCGGCACACTTTCGGGCGGTGAACGCAATCGTGTGAACCTTGCGAAAATTCTTAAAGAAGGCGCGAATCTTTTACTGCTCGATGAGCCAACGAACGACCTCGACGTGAATACGATGCGTGCGCTGGAAGAAGCGTTGAACGGTTTCGGTGGTTCGGCCATCGTGATCTCGCATGATCGTTGGTTTTTGGATCGCGTCTGTACGCACACGATGGCTTTTGAGGGGGACTCAAAAGTATTCTTCTATCCGGGGTGTTTTTCGGAATACGAAGCCGACCGTAAAAAACGCATGGGAGAAGACTCTGCCCCCAAGCGTGTTCGCTTCAAAATGCTCAACTAAACGATCAGTTGATTCGTCAGATTCCACCGACATTCAGTAAGTAGGTATCGCCTCTGAGAACACTTTCCATATCAGAAAGGATTGTCTTCCATGGCGTATCCTCATTGTCGGTCTTCAGGATGTGATCCAGGAATGCAAACAGCACCGGAGTTGATGTGTGGAAGTAGCTTGATAGCCCGTAAGAAATAATATCAATCTTGGCTTTGGTCTTTTCGACCGCGAAATGCTCAAGGTAGTATGAATAACTTGAACACGAATCAAAAAAGAATATTTGTTTCTTTTTTGGGTTAAATTCAAATTTGCCGGCTTTTTCCTCTAATGAAGGAATATCGAGATTGGCGCCAAGGCCGGAATGGCCGCCGTAAATAATGACATCCGCCTCTTCAACTGCTTCTTTAAAGAATTTAGCGAACACTTTCGAGCGTGTACCGATATCGGTTTCGATCAAAAGGTGGTTGATTTCAACTTCCATAGTTTTTCCGTTATCGAGTTCAATAGTCTTCGTGTAAATATTGAGCGGCATCGTGGTTTTGGGCCGCTTGCTACTGATCTCGAAACCCTGGCTTAAAAAACCCTCGCGGATTTCGCGGAAATTTTCGTAACCCGGGTCTTTTTTATCTGAACCGTCTTCGTAGTAACCGCTGATGATATAAATTGAGAGTAGGTTGCCGTTGCCATTATCACCTCGTAACAATGGTAATTTCGGAGAGAGTTCTATTTTCTTGTATTCTGCAGGTGTAATTTTCAAACTGACCATCGTTGCCTTGGGGGCTTTTCCGAGGTATTCGCAACCTTTGCGGAATGGATCGTAAAAATACCAGAAATCGCCAAAAGAATTGTAATGTTCGTCGGTACATTTCTTGTCATAAATGTCGTAGGGGTTGGTCGGCAAAGGTAATTCGATCGAGCCTTTTTCGAGAATTTTATCTGCGGCCTTTGCATTCAGAATCATTTTTCCCGAATTGGAGTACTTAATGGTTATTACGCCCTCTTCAACTTCTGAAGAAAGTATCTTGATTTTCATTTGTTTCCTCGGTCCTCCGACGCCGCCGGTAACTGCATTCCGGCCAACATATCTTGAAATCATGGTGGGCGTTGCGAAAATACCGAAAATATGCGAAGCGTGCATGATTGCAAGATCTTCATCTGAACCCTCTTCGTGATCTTCGGGCGCCTCAAACGTGGTTGTATATGAATATTTTACCTCAGCTACGGAAGGCCCCAGGATCTGCGCGTCGGCTAAAACGCCGCATAATAATACTGTCAAAATCGTCGACACCCTTGTAAATACTAATGAACGAAACATAATATCCTCTTCCACAATAGTTTTGAAATGCGATATAAAGTTAAAGCAAAATTACGACCAATAGAATTCTCAATCTGCTACGCAGAACTTTTTTTCGCTTTTAAAAAGTTAACCGATTTTTCAACTTATTGAGCGATTAAACCGATAGGTGGGTTGGATTACAATTTGCTTAACCATAGATTGGGGTACGTATGGAATCTAAACTGGGAGGAATTGTGCGCAGGAACGCGAAAGCTCTTATTATTGTGGCAATCTTGAGTGTTCCCGTAATGGCACTCTTTCAGAATTGCGGTAAAACAATTGCTATGACCGATGTTGATCCAATGTCGAAGACCAGCTCAATTGTAAATACAAATGATTTACCACTCGGTGAGACACAAATAGATCAAATCGGCTCAGACGGCGAAGTGATCTCCTCTGGCGGCGCAGGCAGTTCAGGCGGGGCTCCGGCTTCTAGTGACAGTTCGGGCAGTGTATCAAGCGATGACAGTTCAGTATCGATTGGAATGCCAAGTGAAGAAGAGCAGGAAAATCAGGAAATCGAAGATTCTCTGGCGGCCTGTGCAGCACTTCAGAACTCTTCGGAATCAAATAACATTAATGGTGCCGGAGTTTTCTCAGCAGACGGTAAGTCGGCTTCGAATATCCGCGGAAAACATGTTCTCTCGAGTGCTAATTTCAAAGGTAACACGCAGATCGATTCGATCAGCAATTCGCACGGCAGCCTGACAATCTGCGGACTCGATATCGGTACCTTGAGCAATTATAACGGCAAAATCACTTTAGTGAATAATTCCAAAATCGGGGTTATCAACTCACTGAATGGTCAGCTTGTCGTCATAGATGGTAGCGGCGCGACGCTGCGCAATTCAAAGGCACAGGTTAAAAAAATTAATTAGCAAAATAATCAGCTTAACGGCAGATGTTTCAATTGACGCTGATTCAATAAATTAGAGTTCTGAACGAACTCTAATTTCATTTTGGGCAGGCCCTGACTTTTCAGAAACGGCGGTAAATCACGGCGTTTGGCTCCATAGCAGTAATCCTGCTCGATAATCTCTGCCGCCTCAATCGTTGAAACTTCTTTCAGCAGCATGAACGACCAAGCCTTCTCTGCAAGGCTAGCCAGCGCCAGGCCATGAGTATCGTTAAACATCTTTGATAGATACTCACTGAATTCAAAAAAGCCTGCAAAGTAAGAATCCGGTGAATTGGATTTCAGCCACGTCATAAATTGTTTGAACTCGCCGCTATTGGCATAAAGATCCCAGAACTTGGCAAATCGATTCATTTTCTGAAGGGTACCGTAATCCATCGTGTTGGTAGAAATTATCTGAAAGGGCGGCGCTTCTGAGTACAGCATTTTGAAACCGGCTTCATGTCTTGCTATGGGTGTACCTTTAAGGCGTTTCAGTATTCCCACCTGAATTTCATCCGGACCATAATGCGCCAATTGATCAAATCCCGCAGCAAAGCTTTCAAGAGTTTCGCCCGGCAATCCGACGATAAGGTCGGCGTGGGTATGCACCTGAGTCTGTTCGCGGATGAAATTGAAGTTTTCAGCCACTTTCGCAAGGTTGTTGTTGCGCGAAATATTTTTGGCAACAACCGGATTCAGCGTTTGGATCCCCACTTCAAATTGTAGACTGCCGACGGGAAACAATTTTATCAGCTCTCTGATCTCGACAGGGAGCCGGTCTGGCACCAATTCAAAATGCAAAAACAAACCAAGCTTGATGTGCTCAAGGAAGAAACTTAAAATTCGGGTAGAAGTTGTGGGGGATAAATTGAACGTTCGGTCAACAAACTTAAAGCAACGGACGCCGCGCTCAAGCAGGACTTTCATTTCAGCTAAGAAAAGCTCGATATCGAAATTGCGAACCGATTTATCCAGCGAAGAAAGACAATATTCGCACTTATACGGGCAGCCACGTGAGGCCTCAACGTATATCACCCGGTTTTTAATATCGGCGTCTGAATAGAGGCTGTAAGGCAACACGATTTTGGAGATATCGGGGAGTTCCGCACTCAGAATCTGTTTCGTTGGTCGGTTATTGCGGACCAGAACATCGAGACAAAATTCCCGGAATGAAAAGTCCGCTTCACCTTTAATGACATAGTCGGCCCATTTCAGGTGTTCCTGCGATTCAGTTTCATAAGAAATTTCCGGACCGCCGAGCACAACGATTGTTTCGGGCGAGATCTTTTTCAAAAGCATAATGCTTTCAAGTGTTTCAAGCGTATTCCAGATGTAGACACTAAAACCGACAATTCGCGGTGAATAGGCCAGAATTTTTTCAATCAGGTTGCGAGGGTTCTCTTTAATGGTCGATTCGATGATCTTACAGCGCGGCTGAAGCTCGGGCCCGAGATTGGCATAAATGTAACGTAATCCGAACGAGGAGTGCTGATAGGTGGAATTGAGGGTACAAAGCAAAATGTCGGTTGGCTGGGGAGTTGGGTTCACGCCCTACTTTTTAACTAACCCTAATAAGATTTGATAGCTTTTTTTCACATCCTGAAAAGTTTCACTGCTCCCGCCCTGGTCAGGGTGAGTTTTAAGCACTGCAGTTCGGTAGGCCGACTTGAGTTCGGGCAGATTGAAGTTATCCCGGAGTGCACGAGCGTGAACGACAAGTACGTGAAAAGCCTGCCATTGTATGTCCTCCGTTAAGGTTGGCTTTTTGTTATACTCTTTAGTCTCAAGACTAAAATCTAATGGACTCAGTCTAAGTCGAAGTTTTTCTATTTGTCCAATATAAAAATACAAAATAGTTATTTTTTTTCATTATTAAGGCGTTTTTCCCTCTTATTGCGATGTTTTCCCAGAGGAGGATTTCTATTTTACACGGGTTTTGTGTGGATTTCCCCTCGAGAAACTCACTTTTCTCGAGGGGAAATCCGGTAAAAAGGTCCGTTTTTTGTCGAAATCAGCTCTGAGCAAGCCTTTAAGACAGTGAATATCAGTACAAAAACTTAGGTTTTTCAGCGAACTTCCGATACGTAACCATGCTTACTGAGAGATCATTTTCAGAAATTCTGGCCGAACTAAAAGATCCTACTCCGGATTTTTCTTCAGGTTGGGAGAGTCACTTAGACCCATTCGGCATGGCCCAACTCATTGCTGAGGTGAAAATTG
>JANOJH010000210.1:0-1211 GCA_031408135.1 Bdellovibrio sp.
GCAACATTTCATTTTTGACACTACATAGCTTCAGATAGCAGGTGGCTCCTCCGGAGCCAGACTCTTCAAATTGAATTCTACTTCTATAAACAGGTTGCTCCTCTGGAGCATATCTATCAAAACATGTGTCCTAACGGTAGCTCCAAAGGAGAAGATGGAGGTGAGGTGATTAAAGAAAGCTTAACTAAACGACAGTGAATGCAATGGAATGAAATAGTTTGCTGAATTGTCTAAAGAGTAGTTACCTTTGAGCTCGTCATGAAACGCTTAGCTGCAATTGGCCTTCTTTTTTTCTACCTGGTTTCGTTTACCGAATTCAGTGAAGTGCTGCGGTTGCCGTTGTTAGTTGAGCATTATACTGAGCATAAGAGCAAAGTTGATGACTTGTCCTTCTGGCAATTTCTAGTGATGCACTACGAAACAGACGTAGCCCACGATGATCAGGACAAGAGCCTTCCATTTAATGATTGCCATCATTCTTGCTTTGCCCAAACTTTTGTGATACCCATACAGAAAATAGTTTTAACGGAAGGCTCGGAAACGGCTGCGCTTGTTCATCCTTCCTTTTATTTGCTTCACGAGCCTCAGCTTCTTGCTGGCGATATTTTTCAACCTCCCAAACTCTAGCACGATCGCCTCTTTTTTCTTTGAGGTATTCTCTTACTTTTTTTCAATAACCATAGGCCATTTGTAACAACGAATGTTCATCTGCTTTTTGCTCATGATCCTGCCTTTATTTATAACACCGTGAACACATGCTAGATAAAATCATTCACTACTCCATACACAACAAGCTTATCATTGGTTTGCTTACGCTAGGGCTGGTGGTCTGGGGAAGTTATTCCATTACTCAACTTCCCATTGACGCAGTGCCCGATATCACAAACAACCAGGTACAGATCATCACGGTAGCGCCATCTCAATCTGCTCTGGATATAGAACGGCTTGTTACGTTTCCTGTAGAACAGACGATGGCCACCATTCCAAACATCGAACATATACGAAGCTTTTCACGCTTCGGCCTTTCAGTTGTCACAATTGTTTTTCTCGATAATGTAGATGTCTATTGGGCACGCCAGCAAGTGAACGAGCGGTTAACACTCGCGTCAAAACAAATTCCACCGGGTGTGGGCTCGCCTGAGCTAGCTCCTGTAACTACAGGCCTTGGAGAAATCTACCAATACATCATTCGGCCTAAGAAAGGATATGAA
>JANOJH010000731.1:0-1575 GCA_031408135.1 Bdellovibrio sp.
TTCGAAGCGCTTCACTGTCCCACGACACAAAACGTAATTTGAAAAACTAAACTGCAAATTTACAATGAACCCCGCCATTGATTATGCATTTTGTTGTGCACAGTAGCCTTTACCATCTCTTAAATAAGTATATAATTAGCGGTATTGCCATACACACAAAAACAACGTCCAACAGATTACTTAGTCCGTCCAAAATTTTGTATTTCCTTATCACCTTGTCCCGGTCTGGGTACCCACACCAACAACGGCAAAAGAAGAAAGAAGAAATTATTTATCTTTAATGAAATTCCGGAATCATGCCTGATGAAGTCTCTATGTTTATACAAAAATTATCCTCTGTATTTGAGCCTGCTCTGCTTGATGAACTGGAAACGAAATCTATGGTAATGCATGTGAAAGGAGGTGATACTATGCTCAGTGTGGGCCAAACCATCCGTGCCGTACCTATGGTAGTTTCCGGCACTTTGAATGTGAGCAGGGTAAATGACGAAGGGCAGGAGTTATTATTGTATTATGTAAAGGCAGGGGAAAGTTGCGCCATGTCCTTCAATTGTTGCATGCTGGAGCAATCAAGCGTGATTAAAGCCTGTGCAGAGGAGGACAGCACATTACTCTGCGTTCCAGTAAGGGTGATCGATGAATGGATGACAAAATATCCAACCTGGAAGAAATATGTGATGAATACGATATTTCATCGTTTTACAGAGATACTCAAATGTATTGATGAAGTTACCTTCAAGAAAACGGATGAAAGGCTTGTCAATTACCTGAAAGCAAAATCAAAAGCTACCGGCTCCTCGGTCATTAATCTTACCCACCAACAAATCGCAGACGAAATGGGAACCAACCGGGTTATGATTTCCCGCCTTCTGAAAAAGCTGGAAATAGACAAAAAGTTACTCCTTTACCGCAATCAAATCAAGTTGCTCAAAGATTTGTAACATTTGTTACAGAGATATGTAGCACCTGCTACAAACTAAGAGTTTTCCCACACCGATATTTGTTACTCAACAAACTCAAATCATTATGAAAGCTTCAAAATCAATGCGTGTATGGTTTGCCTTTATGGGTATCATCTTATGGACAGGTATTTATCTAATGGGTTTTTCAAATGTGCACTGGTTAATCTATTTGCCCACTATAGGATTTACCTTTGCCGCCATAACCAGTATCTGCCCAAGTCAAATCGGAATATTTAAAATGATGGGCTCAAAATAAGGACCATCCGTATTTGAGCACCTATGCGAATGACAGTTGTTGTGAAATATACTTTCAGACAACTGTCCATCGCTGATTTGAATAAGGAGCATGCTGCTGCTCTTAAAAAGCTCGGCAAGCATTAGACTGGGGTTGGTTGCCCCCGGAGACTTAATCCCGTGGATAAGTACTCGGCAATGATACTTTCTTTTAATTCTATGTGATTCATTTTGGTTGACTTTATTGTCAACCTATTTCAGGACGAGACACTCCATCTTTATAACCAGCTTTCTCTAGGTTTATCGTCACTGTCAATGAGTCGAAGTCAATGTAGCCTCTATTATTTTTGTCGAGATACGTAAAGTTTCTTTGGACTGA
>JANOJH010000234.1:0-1318 GCA_031408135.1 Bdellovibrio sp.
AACTATTTGAAAAATTCGGGAATGGCAATTGATTTAGGCGTCACCTATCGCCTTCTCGATAAACTTACTCTTAACGCAAGCCTTATTGATATAGGAGGCATCAACTGGAAAAACGATCTGTATCAATATTCTCTTGATAAATCTAAAGCTAACTACACCTTTTCGGGTATTGGTGCAACCGATCTGGTGAACGGCACAGCAAGTGATTACATGGATGCCCAGATGGATTCGATCAAAAATAATTTTAAGCTCCAGGAAGGTGCAACCACTTCATACAGGACACCTCTGCCCGCAAAGATGTTCTTGGGAGGAAATTTTGAATTGATAAGAAACCTGAATGTGGGGGCCGTTTTTTTTGCAGAGAAATTTCAAGGCCGGTTTTCACCCGGGTGGACAGCCTCATTAAACAAGCACTTTGGAAAAGCTATTAGTACTACTATCAGCTACACACTTTCAAACCGAGCTTTTAACAATTTCGGTGCGGGGCTTTCATTCAACCTGGCGCCCATTCAAGTTTATATTGTGGGTGATAATTTATTGCGAATTCCTGGTTCTCTTATCGTTCATCAAAATTTAAATAACTACATCAATTCAGCCCAAGTAATAAATGTACGTTTAGGGTTAAATTTTGTAATTGGCTGGGCCAAAGGTGAGAAGGGCACGTCTGCACCAAAAGCCAAGCCCACTAATTCTAAAAATTCTTATACCCCCGGGAAAAAATCTCAACAAACTCACGTTAAGGTTAGGCAGAGCAAGAAATAATTTTCCTTATTCAGTTTTAGAAATGGGGCATATTGCCAGAAATAAAAAAACCCGGCTCATCACCGGGTTTTTCTAATTTATTTTTCTAATCATTTAACTTCCGCAAGCCTCACACGCATCCGGATTATCCAAAGAACAAGCCATGTCGGCACGTTTCTGATCGTAATCAACTAATGGTAGCTGCTGGTATGGGATTGGCTGCTGTGCCAGCCTGCCAGTAGGCACGGCTTCTGTCGTTACTGAAACAGATTCCTGAACAGTTATTGTTTCCGGTACACTAACAACTGTGGATTCAACCATTGCAGGTTGTTGCATTTGCGCCTTATCCACTGTAAACTTGATCGCATCCGCTGCAGCGGTTGAACGCAAGTAATACATGCCAGTCTTCAAACCTTTCTTCCAGGCATAAAAATGCATAGAAGTTAACTTACCAAAATTTGGATCGGTCAGGTGAATGTTTAGGCTTTGCGATTGACAGATATAAGCACCACGGTCAGCCGACATATCAATGATTGATTTCTGTGGAATCTCCCAAACGGTTCTATATATGTCTTTG
>JANOJH010000268.1:0-3579 GCA_031408135.1 Bdellovibrio sp.
ACGTGCAAGGCATCGCCGTACTGACAAAGATTAAGATAACCCACCGAGCGCACAATGTAAGTTTCCGGCAGATAAATCTTTTTGAAAAACTCGGTGTGCAGCGAAAACATATTACCTGCGGCGCCGATGTGGTCGCCCACCAGAATTTGGGCCCAGGCCTGCTCAACCACCGACTGAATCCACAGCGGGCTTGACCTGTCGAGTTTAAGATATACGGCGTAAGACTCTTTGTATTTTCCTTTTTGAAAATAAATCCGTGCTAAAGTCAAAATCAGCATATTTCGGACTTTATTTTTTTTGTCGTGTTCAACGGTCGGAATCACTTTTTCAAGTTTTGCGATAGCTTTGTTCACTTCACCTTTACGATAGAGCAGACTTGCTGAAAGCAGCATCGAATCCGGATAAAGCGGCGATTTCGGGCTGATTTGCGAAAGTGAATTTTCTGCGGCCGTCAGGTTTTCGTTTTTGATGAGATACTTGGCCTGTTTATAGAGATAGTTATCGTTTTTTGAAATGTCGATGTTAAAGGCGTCAACCAGCGGGGAAATTTTCTCGATATCAGAATTTTCCATGGCCTTGATATTCTGCACCACGCTTTGCACAGCCATTTGTTTCAGAACTTTATCCTGTGTGCCGGCAAGCAGGCCTAAGATCGCCTGACGGTATTCAGAATGCAAATCAAGCGCATAGGCTGATTCAGCATACTTCAGTAATGCATGAGATTTATATTTTGAGTTGTCTTTCAGATCAATGAATAGGCTCATGGCCACATCAAATTTTTTCTGGATTTCAAAATAGATCAGTCCTTGCAGCATTTTGTATTCATCCGGTTCGATTTCCTGCAACGCGATGGCGCTGGCTTCAGCGTTTTTTAGTACCGGTTCTTTAACTGCGGCTAACGGGTTGACCAGCGGCACAACTGGCTGAGTTTTAGGATTAGTTGAAAATACCGCAATCACCGGTTGAACTTTCTGAATTTCAATCTTCGGCAGTTTGATTAGATCAGGAGAAGTCAGTATCCGTTTTTCAACAAAAACCGGTTTCAGACCGGGCGAGTACTCCGGCGTATACGGTGTTGAAACCAGCAAATCCTTCGGTGAAAATTTTCGTTCGGTGCTTACTTTAGGAACGAGGTTGAACGAAAGGTCAAGCTGGGCCTCTGCCGTAATCGAAACTAAAGATATTAAGAAAAGTAACTGTTGCTGCTGCATAAAATTCCTTTAGTTAGTGAAAAGTGTTAAGCCTATAGTGATTGTCGTATCGTTTGCACTTTTTGAACTCTGAGTTCGTGTCGACTCTGCAGCGCCGATTCCGATTTCGTACTGTTTGGTCGTCTGTTGGTAAAATGAGTTTTTGATATCCAGGCGGACTGCAACATTGCGATTGACGAAAAGCTGTTGCACAAAACCAATTTCATAAGTGCCGGAAGTCAGCAATTCATTAGCCTGGGTTTTGTTGCCTGAACCATCTTTGTTCACTTTTTGCACTTCATAACTGGTTTGACCTAAGCCTAAGGTAATTCCCATATCAAAATAAAGAATTCCGATATTCATAAAAGCCATCTTCGCGTAAAACGGAGTGTACGTCACAGACAGCGCCTTTGCCGCTTTGACCAGATTAAAATCGGGTTTGGCGCCACCGAACTGAGTTTCGTAAGAACTGACGGTGTCGTTCTGAACCGAGCCGTAACCCAGCAGACTAAGCTCTACACCGAAATCTTCATTGATAAAATAACCGAACATGGCGCCGGTGGCTTTTGCTTTTGCAAACGGGTCGTTAATAAGCGGCCCGTAAACCAAAGACGCATACATTTTACCGGTCTTCGAGAAAGTTCTGTTCTGAATAACGCCGTATTCATCGTCTTTTGCAGCCCAGTATTTGTCTTCCAGTTTTTTCAGATCAACTTGGTCTGTTTTAGCTTGCGCAAATGCAAACTGCGAAAACAGATTTAAACTGACAATAACTAATAATCCTTTTACGTATTCAATCTTCCTGATTTTCATTTTCATACTCCGTTATATTGTACTTTTAAATAAGAATGGATAAGTCACGAGCACTTTTGTTCCGCCCTTGGGCTCGGGAAATTTCCATTTTGAAATTTTGCTTAAGATACACGATTCGACTGAAAGGTTTTTGAGCGTGGTGTCGTTAATTGATTGGGTTTCAACCGAACCTGTTCCGGCGATCGTGAATTTCACGGCGATTTTGCCGTAGAGATTCGGATTTGCCGAAAGCTGACGCTCATAACAATACAGAATTTGTCCGAGTTGAGTCTTGATATATTGTGCGATCACTTCGCGATCAAGACCACCGATGATTTCCGATTCCTCATCGATCAAACCAACACCGCCGGCACCGGTTTTACCCTGACCGAGCCCGCCGCTGAGGCCTTTGCTGCCGTTTCCGCCGCCTACGCCGGCTGTAGAAACGCCGCTGCCGGTACCATTCGATTCACCGTTCCAGTTGCGTCCTGAAGATTCAACTTTCCCGATTGCGGCCAGTGCCCGACCGGTATGAGTCTCGCCGGCTTTCGCGCCGCTTGTCGTAACCAGCACATTTGCGGTGCGGGCTTCTGTTGCCGAAACTTTTCCGATGAGCTGAGAGATCCGAACCCCTATTGCACCCTTTAATAATGCCGATACTTTGCCGCCCATTGCCGTAGGCTTATTTGCCTGCGGCGTTTGTTCAGCAGTTTTCGGCGCCGCTTTTTCGCGCGGAATTTTTTTCTTAAAATCATTTTTTACAATAATCATTGTGGCTTCCTGTGGACGCAACACCGGCAGTTCATTTGAGGTGCGCGGAATCAACAGCGACACAGCTATCAGCAGAAAAGTTACGCCCAAGGTGGCGATGAGCGCTGTTTTACTTTCTTTATCGTCTTCCTTATTTTTGGCCTGCTTCAATAGGCTCACATCATTAGTATCGATTTTTTTGTATTTGATCGTGTAACCGTTCAGGTCCTGCCGGCTCCATTGGTCTGATAAAGGCAGGTCAAGATTCAGCATTTTGCCGTCTGAATAGATACTGAACTTTTCTTTCGGGGCTTTAACATGCACGCTGATGATGCGCTTTTCCTTTGTCACCAGCACCAGTTGTTGCACGGCTTGCCCGTTCAACTTGATAGCCTCGATATTAGTGATCAGTTCAAGGTCTTTTTGAACAAGTTCAAAATGTAGTGTTGAATTACGAAATTGAATAACGGTATCGGGTTTGATTACGATATCGGCTGCCATTTTTTCATTCTTCGCTGAAAAGGTAATATAATGCCATTCTGAATTTCGGTACTCGAGCACAGATTCAAAACTATCAACGCTTTTGTCAATAGAGCTGAGTTTGGCTTTGCGGGAAGTACCGAAAGTCAATAATTCATCAGAACCGCTGTGTTTCCACGATTTTGTTCTTCCGTCGTCTGTAATCTGCTTTAACTTTAAAACACTCATTGTTCTCTCCTGAAACTAGTCAACGTAAAGCGAAGCTTCACGGATTTTGTGATCCAAATCCTTCTGGACATTATAAAGCGGTAAAAATTTAAGACCCTTTTTTTGAACAAGGTAGGCGCCATCCGGGTTGCGAATAGTA
>JANOJH010000294.1:0-5036 GCA_031408135.1 Bdellovibrio sp.
TACTATGGCTTTATCTTCTTGTAGCAATAGGTTTAAGAGGCTGGATATGCCCACATATGGTTCTCCGACAATCGCAACTCGGACTCCGTCTTTTATTAATTTACCCGCCTGATAAGAGCCAACCAGTTTTTTTAAAGAGTCTGCAATTGCATTTAATTTAGAAGTTAAGACGCTCTGATCGACGACTTCAATGCCTTGCTCGGCAAAATCAATCGAGGCTTCAATGTGGGCAAGACACCAGGTCAAATTAGAAATCAAGCCTTCAATTTCTTTCGATGTTTGCCCGCTGAGTTGCCGCAACGCCACTTTTGCCGACGCTTCGTTCTGGCTTTCTATAAGGGCCAATACTGATTCGGCCTGAACCAAATCTAAATTTCCAGACATAAAGGCCCGATACGTAAATTCGCCCTTTTCTGCCAAGCGACAACCAAGCCGCACCAATAGATTCAAAATCTGAGTGGTAATAAGACGGCTTCCGTGACAAGAAATTTCGACAACTTCTTCGCCGGTAAAAGATTTTCCTTCGGCAAAAAAAGTAAAAACCGCCTCGTCTATCTTGGCGCCTTCCAAATCAATGATATCAGAAAAGTACACTCGATGTGATTCTACAAGATCTTTACGACCCAGGGTTTTCGAAATTTTTTTACAGGTCGAGAGGGCTTCTTTTCCGCTTACCCTGATTACAGCAATCCCGCCCACGCCATCGGGCGTGGATACGGCGCAGATCGTCTGTTCATTTCGATTCCACATTGATTACCGGAGATTAGCTTTCTTCGGGACTGTCAGACTCTGCATTTGCGGGGTTGGCGGCCTTGGCAGGATAAATCTTAATTTTCTTATAAAGACCATCGCCAAGTGAGCGGCTCTTAACGCGGCCATCTTGTGCCAGATATTGATGTACAACTTTGCGCTCTTTAGGTGGTAACGCCCGATAATACACAGATTTTCCCTGTTCGATCGCGATTGTTTTCAGGTGTTCTGCGCGCTCTACAAGTGCCGCATCAGACTCTTCTCTGTATCCGCCGCAATCAACAATGACATTTGTCTGCGTATCTGAAAAGTGATGTTGGGTAACTCGCTTGATGATCAACTGAATTGCATCAAGAAGCTGGCCCTTGTAGTCCTTCAAAAGTTCTTCGTCGCCACCTGAAAACTCGATTTTAATTTCAGTGATATCGTCTTTTTTTGTAAGATTCATTTCATATGACAAATCGAAATTACCTTTTTCAAGAATTCCGTTTAAAGTAGCTTCAACGACCGATTCTAAATCATCTTTCTTTCCGCTTCCGAATAATTTGCTAAAAAAGCCAGCCATAGTATCTCCTTTTATGAGAGTTGTTTTTTCGTGTTATCTTTTAATAAAAAGTATTGTTGTCCGACGCCAAACAAGGCGCTGATAAAGTTATACAGCGTCAGTCCGCTTGGTAAGCTGATCATAAATAAAGAAAATATAAGCGGCATATAGTTAAGTATTTTCGCCTGCATTGGATCCATTGTCGTCGGAGTGAGTTTTTGCTGAAAATACATCGTTATTCCCATAAGTACCGGCAAAACAAAAAACCTGTCGTAGGAGCTAAGATCTGAAATCCATCCGAAAAATGGCTGTTGGTAAATTTCGATGCTTGAGCCAATGGTTTTCCAGAGTGCAAAAAATATCGGAATCTGAATCAACATCGGCAAACAACTGCTGAGTGGGTTGGCGTTGTTCTGCTTCATAAGCGCCATCGTTTCGCGGTTTACTGCCATAGGATCATTCTTGTATTTTTCTCTAACGGCGGCCAATTGCGGCTGAATCTTCTGCATTGCTCGCGCCGATTTAAAGGATACGACGTTAAACGGCAGCATCAAAAGTCTCATTATGATCGTAAGAGCGATAATCGCTACGCCCCAGTTTCCGAATAAACCGTGCAAGAACTTCATCAGCTTCAGCAGCGGCTTAGAAATGAAACCGAAAATGCCGTAGTCCATAACCTCTGGCAAAAGCGGGTCAATTTTATTCAGATTTTCTGTCAGTTTGGGCCCAATGAAAATTAGGCTCTTAATTTTTGAAACCTTCGTGTCTTTTAAGTTATAAATGACATCCAAGGTGGCGGTCTTGCCAAGCACCTTCATATTTATAGAAGGCAAAATCTCAGATTTATCTATATATGCCTGGGTAAAATACTGAGAACTTATTGAGGCCAGACCCGTGTTTGCAATCGATTTATTTACTGTTTCTGTGTCCTTAATTCCGGAAATAGCCTCTGTATTAAATTTTTCCCCTTCTTTAAAGAGAAAATCCTGCTTAGCAAATGATGGCATCAGAAAGTTTGAGCTTTCTGATTCGTGTTTTGCTTCGGAAGTAGAAAAGGCCAATGTTTTCGGAGAGCCTTCAAATTCAGTTTCTGATTCGAAGCTCATTGTTTCCTTATTATAGGTTAAAGTTCTTTTGATTATGTTGCCGTTGTAGCTCCCGGCACCAACGAACTGAGTTTCACTCGTCTTTGTTACATTGAAAAATGGCGTTTCTCCGTCAATTGTAACCGCAAACAATTTGTTGCCGGAATTGAACTGAATTGCTTTTTTATCTTTATCGAAAAAGCTTTTCAGTTCCAACGAGTTAAGGCCCATCCCCTTAGATGAGAGAGTCCACTTTACATTTTGATCTTCGAATAAAAAGAGCTTCTCTTCGGCAGACGTAACAGCGGCTTGGGTTGGCGGGCTGCCGGCTACAACGCCTCCTGTAGGCGTTGTGCCTTTTTCAGAGGTTTCAACAACTGGTTTTGCTGGCGTTGTTTTAACAATCGGCTGCGGGTATTTCAAGTTGACGTAATACTGCCATCCCCAGAGAAACAAGAATACGGCAATAATGGAAATAATAAATCGAGGATTTCCAAAAGGTGATTCATTTCGATTGTTCATGGTATTGGCTCATTTCTATTGAATTTAGTGGAACGGGATCAAAGAGCTCTCGGGTGCTGAACGGATGGCAGCTTAAAAGCCTTCGTGAGACGAAATAACATGCTGTTAAAAATTTATGTTTTGAAAAAGCCTCGTGAGCGTAGTTTGAGCAAGACGGGTAATATCTACAATTTCCGCCCAGAAAAAATGAAAAGCTTGCCTGATAGAATCGGATGAATCCCTTGGCAAAAAAGTTGAAATTATATTCTTTTATAGAGTTCGAGAAATTCAGAATATTTTTGTTTTGAAAAAAATGCATCGTCTGCTTGCTGTCTGAACACAAACACAAAGATGTATGAATTGTATTTCTCTGGCCATTTTTCAGTTCGTACACAGGTTCTTACCCATCTTTTGAGTTTGTTTCGAATTACAGAATTGGCCACTTTGCGCGATACCGTGACACCAAAATAGTTATTTGAGTCAGGCGAGGGCATCAGCTGTAAGGTAACCCAAGGAGAGAGTCGTTTCTTAGTTCCTTTTAAAGCGACTTCTTTGAAACTCGAAGATCTTTTAAGCGGGTAAGGCTTATTTGCCACCAGAAGACACTGTTAATTTTTTTCGACCTTTAGCTCGGCGACGAGCCAAAAGTTTTCGGCCTGCTGCTGTTGCTATTTTTGATCTGAATCCATGAGTCTTTTTACGTCGGCGATTACTTGGTTGATATGTACGTTTCACAAATACCTCTATTTCCTGATACGACGTAATTAACGTCTGCAAATATAATTGGCAATAACCAATTAAGTGAAGTAGAAATAAATCACATTGCATCAACTAGGTCAACTGTTGATAAGTTGAACTCATATTGTTAAGCAGTTTATGTTCTCGGGGGGGCGTTAATGGAGTTAAATAGTTTATTTTGGAGCCAGATAAAATCCACAATAAAAAGCAAAAATGGTGCAAATAAGCTTCTTGAGAACTGGCTAGACCCTATAGAGCTCATAAAGTCCGAAAAAACCGACGATTTTATCAAAATTACGTTCGGAGTACCCAGTCAGTTCTTTTTCTTTTATGTCAACGAGCACTTAAAAGACAAAATCGCCAATGAATTAGCCCAACAATCCGAAACGAGAATTGAAATCGATTTCGTGGTTACCGGCAAGACAGCGCAGGACTACAATACTTCTCTTCAGGACGTTATGCAGAATGCCGACCAACTGTTTCATCAGCCGGCTGTGGTTATTCATCCACTGCCGCCAAAACCTATCGAAAACATTAATGAGGATTTTACATTTTCTACCTTCGTTGTGGGTAAAAACTCAGAATTCGCTCATGCGGCTACCTATAATGTAGCCAGCAACCCTGGAACAAACGACTATAATCCACTGTTAATTTATGGGCCTTCTGGAATGGGTAAAACCCACCTTTTAAGCGCAGCTGCCAATCAAATTAGAAAAAATTTCCCTGAATTAAGAATTACTTATATTTCTGCAGAACGATTTTTGAACGAATGCGTTTCCGCCATAAGACGCCATGAAATGGATAAATTCCGGCAGAAATATCGCGAAAATTCAGACGTTATCGTGGTTGATGACGTACAGTTTATCGGCCGCGGAGAGGCTGTTCAGGAAGAGTTCTTCCATATGATCAATTCATTTATCGAAAAAAAGAAACAGGTCGTTCTGGCCAGTGACCGGATGCCAAAAGATATCATAGGACTGGAAGACCGCTCGCGAACCCGCCTTGAGCGGGGTTTAATTGCCGATATTACGATGCCTGACCTCGAAACACGTCTGGCAATTCTACGCTATAAATCAGAAAATTATAATGTTCGTCTTTCAGAAGACACCATCCAATACATCGCCAAGATATCGAAAAAATCAATTCGTGAACTTGAAGGAAACCTGAAAAAAATTAAAATGTTTTCTGAGCTTCAGGGCCTCAGCATAAATCTTGAGCTCGCACGCAAGGTTCTTGCGCATCATGAAAATACCGTCACAATTAGTATTGAGGAAATACAGCGCATTGTTTCCGAATATTACAAAATCAGGGTAACCGATCTAAAATCCACGAGCCGCGCTAGGCCAATTGTGGTGCCTAGACAAATTGCAATGTACTTAATTAAGAGATTTTTAGATAAGTCTCTCGTTGAAATCGGA
>JANOJH010000315.1:0-1678 GCA_031408135.1 Bdellovibrio sp.
CATCGATGGTCATACTTCCATTTGTTAACAGAGCATTGAATGAATAGGCGTTAAGACTAACTTTTAATGCATGGGAACGAGTAGCTGAACGTTGATTATTTTGGTGAGTTCCTGAAGAACCAAGCGCTATAGTTGGAGCGATGAAAGGCACGGCCAGCAATGTTTTTAAAAACTTTCTGCGTTTTGAATTCTTTTCCATTTGTACTTCGATTTAGGTTGAACTATGTAAAAATAATTTAATTATTTTTATCTTTAAACGTCATTGCGGGACTGCCTGAAATTTGTAGAGCGCAGCGAAAGGAAATCATTGATCAGTACCCGCAATCCTATGATGACTAAGGCAGAACTATGAAATGTGTTTGCTCTGCCTTCACTAGATTCCGGGTCAAACTCTATTCAACTCTTTGTAGTAAGTTTTGTACGTGCCCGGCATGACATTTCAATTTTTATTTTGTACGCACTTCTACAGGTGTCATTGCGGGGCTGCCTTATGTTTATAGAGCGCAGCGAAAGTAAATCTTCTTTATGAAACGTCATTGCGGGACTGCCTGAAACTTTTAGAGCGAAAGGAAATCATTGATCAGTACCCGCAATCCCTATGATGAACTAAGGCAGAACCATGAAATGTGTTTTGCTCTGCCTTCACTAGATTCCGGGTCAAACACCGTTCATATTTTGTCGTAAAAATCTCACGTGCCCGGAATGACATTTCAAAAATAAGATGCGTGCTTTCTATGACTTTAAAGATTTAGCAAATTCCAATTCTCTTGGATCAAACCATCCTTCACTCAAGTCTTTCCATTCAGAATTCATTTTTGTAATCAAGTCCTCTTTCCACGCTCTCCTGTATTTCTTCAGTTGCTTCTCCCGATGAATCGCCTCGATGATGTCGCCAAACTCCTCATAGTAGACAAGCTGACAACAGTTATACCGGGCAGTAAAACTCTTTTTATTTTCCTGGACTTTGTGTTCGAATGATCTGCGCTCTATGTCATTTGTCACACCCGTATAGAGAACGGTGTGCCGTGGATTGGTCATGATGTACACGTAGTAGATCATAATGTGAAGTTAAAAAACTTCTCATGAATGACATTTCAATTTTATTTGTACTCCTCCTTCTTTATGGCAGTCATTGCGGGACTGCACGAAATTTAAAGAGCAACGCGAAGAGAACATTTGACCAGTACCTGCAATCCAGAAAAAGACGGGACAGAAACTATAAAAAGAATCACATGTCTTCCGCGGGATTCCGGGTCAAACTCTATTCAACTCTTTGTAGTAAGTTTTGCACGTGCCCGGAATGACACTCTAATTTTATTTTGTACTGCTTTCTCTTTTTCAAGGTCATTGCGGGCCTGCACAAAATTTGAAGAGCGAAGCGAAAGTAGCGATTAACCAGTACCCGCAATCCAGTGAAGGACTGGTGGAGAAACTATGAAATGAGATTGTATGAGGTGAAGAGTTTAAGCGTGTTATTATTTATCATGCTAGAAGCCAGGATCACCGTCAAAACAACTGTGAAGGTGATGCTAAAAAATATTTGACTTGATGTATGGGTCATGTGGCGGGTTCGTCTCTCCACATAAATTTACCTTTTGTCAACCATGAATAACCGAATGCCCATAGCGCAATTGACTCAAACCAAAAAGTAGTATTGTAATCGTTTCGTTGCTTTTCG
>JANOJH010000354.1:0-1038 GCA_031408135.1 Bdellovibrio sp.
CAGCTTTTTTTGCTACTTTTTTCTTCGCTTTTTTTGCCATAGCACTGATGTTTATGTGGGTTGATTTTAAGTCTTATTTATCTTGTCTCACACGAATGAGCACGAGATTGACTCATAAATTTAGAATAACTTGCTATTTTCCAACACGAAAAGTTCAATATTTATTTTTTCAGGAATGTTCAACTTTCAGTATGGCGGTAGTGCTGGGTAAGCCGTACACTGCTGACTTGAGAAGACCAGGCAATAAATAACTCAAGGAATTAGGAAATAGTCAATTACAAGTTCCATTCAAACTTTCAAGTTCGGATTTGTTACCACTGAGTGGAAGAATATTTCTGTGGGAAGCTGAAAATAGTCTCGCAAACGTTGCGCCATTTTAAGAGTTATCTCCCTTCGCCCAGAGAGGATAGAGGAAACATGACCCTTGCTGCCAATTATAGGCTCAAGATCTTTGGCTTTCATACCGCGCTCTTCCATTTTTAATTTTATAACTTCAATTGGGTTTACTTCCGGCAGGTGTATATGTTTATCTTCATAATCCTTTACCAGCAACAACAGTAACGCCAATTCCTCAGCTTCAGGTGTGCCTTCTTTAACCTGAAAAATTGCAATTGTTCTTTTAATGGCCTTTTGATACGATGGCTCTGTCTTTATTACTTTCCAGTTCATTTTGCTTGGTAGGTTAAAATTCTAGTATCAAATTCAACGGTTTCCGTTTTTATTTTATTGTACTCCTTGTGTGTACCAAACCAGATAATATAGGCCGCCATCTGCTTAAAATTCACCGATACAACAAGCCTGTAGTCATTGCCTTTAATGTTAAGGGGACTTCTAAAAATTCAATTTCCGCTTATCATTTCCCTTCTGGGGAAACAGGAATGAGGTGATTAAAGGAATCAAATGAATTTTTAGAACCCACCTTAACTATTAACGATTAACTTTTTTCATGCCTTTGGGCTTGTCCTGACTTTATAATGCACACCCCTTTGTTTAAGATAATCTACAACAAAGTTAAAATGGCTTTCTTCTTCACCCAAG
>JANOJH010000356.1:0-1612 GCA_031408135.1 Bdellovibrio sp.
AAATTGAGGGTATCACCACGGTTGTTGATTCGGGCTATTCTCGTGTGCACCGTTTCGATCCTAGAAGTGGACTTACGCGCCTGGAAACAATTCGCGTAACCAAAGATGCGGCTGATCAACGCGCAGGCAGGGCGGGTCGCCTTGGTCCCGGTGTTTGTTATCGTTTGTGGCCAGAAGCAACGCAACATATGTTGCAACCAACTCGTCAACCAGAAATTCTTGAAGCAGACCTTTCACCATTAATGCTGGAGTTGGCAAACTGGGGCATTCAAAATGTTAATGAACTTATGTGGATCACGCCACCTCCGGTTGGTGCCATCAATCAGGCGAAGGAATTGCTGCACGACCTCGAAGCTTTGAAAGACAATAAAATAACTGCGCGTGGAAAGGAGATGTTGAAATTGCCAACACATCCGCGCATTGCGCATATGTTATTATCGCCCACACCTGAGGGGCGGGGTGAGAGAGCTCTTGCCACTGACATCGCAGCTTTACTGGAGGAACGCGATCCGTTAACAAAAGAATCGGGCGCAGATTTATCTATTCGTGTTGATTTGTTACGGAAATGGAGAAGTGGTGAGCGCGTGTCGGCAGAGCGAAATGTGTTGGAGAGAATAGAACGTTTGGCAGCTTCGTGGAGAAAGATATTCAAACTCCAAACAGATAATTCTACAGTCATTGATTCGGATGTTGGGAAACTTTTGGCGGAGGCATATCCGGAACGTATCGCCCGGCAAGTTGAAAAACATAGTAAACGTTACAAACTCACAAATGGAAGAGTAGTTCGTTTGCCCGATCATGATCCACTATTACGTGAAAGTTGGTTAGTGGCTGCTCAACTGGACAGTGGAAGCGGAGAGGGTAAAATATTTATGGCCGCACCCGTTCATGAGGATGATTTGATTCATCGCGCTCAGGAACATGAAGATGTACGTTGGGATGTTGAAAGAGGAATGCTGATGGCGACTTTGGAAAAACGAATCGGAAATGTGATTCTATCCAGTAAGCCGTTAACAAAAATATCGGAGGAGTTACGAATTAAAATTCTGTGTAATGCTGTACGCGAAGAAGGTTTAAAACTTTTGAGTTGGGGAGAAGCTCAGGAAGAATGGCAATCGCGTGTTTTGAGTTTACGCACGTGGAGACCAGAAGAAGGATGGCCGGATGTAAGCGATGAGAATTTATTGGCAACTGCTGACGAATGGCTTTCGCCATACTTAACGAATGTCTCTAAGCGAATTGATTTTCAGCGACTAGAGTTACACTCTATTTTAACGGCAATACTTACCTGGGAGCTTACTAACAAACTTGATAAACTAGTGCCATCTCGGCTACTTGTTCCAAGCGGTTCCATGATCAAGCTTAGTTATTTTAAAGACGGCAGGCTTCCCTTCATGGAGGTAAGACTTCAGGAGATGTTTGGCTTGTTAGAAACCCCAACTGTAAATGAAGGTCGGCATAAAATCGTATTGCATTTACTTTCCCCGGGCTATAAACCTGTGCAGGTGACACAAGACTTAAAAAGTTTTTGGCAGACAATATACCATGAAGTGCGAAGTGAACTACGAAGGCGCTATCCCAAACATCATTGGCCTGAAGACCCGTGGACAGC
>JANOJH010000758.1:0-1239 GCA_031408135.1 Bdellovibrio sp.
AGGCGGCGCAATCGCTGGGCTGGCACGCGCTGCAGTTCCGCCATGCCGCGCAGGCCGAGGCCGGGCTGCGCGACGGCGGCTTTGCGCTGGCGCGCTGATCTCTGCTACGCTGGCTGGCTCAACCAACGGCCGCGAGGGATAGGTGATTCGATAAATACGTCCGTGCGAATGATCGCGGAGCGGGTCGCGTGCATTGTGTTGCATGTGGCCAATCAATATGTTATGCCAATCCGCCAGATAAAGAGATCCATCAGGTGCAAACTCCATATCCACCGGGCGAAAGTTCTTGTCGGCTGACACTACCAGGTCTTGCCTGTGTTTACTATTATAACCAGTGCCATCATCTTCCATCATGTGTTCCTTCATCCCTAAAAAACCAATGGTGTTATTGATAAGCATGTCGCCTTGCACATCCTCTGGAAAATGGCGACTGGAAACAAACTCAAGACCCGATGTAGGGCGCACTCTGTGCTTTTCTTCAATCAGGTTTTTTGATTTATGAGTGGCTACGCCATACCTTGATTTAACTGAGCCGGGCATCATCCATCGCACATCCGGGCCTGAGGTTTCAGCAAAGAAATTTTGTCCCCATTCATCAAATGCAATTCCCCATGGATTTGGGATTGAAAGTTGTGCAGTGCGTTCAAGATGACGCCTCTGCGGATTGTATCTATAAAACCCACCGTTGGTAGCACGAACTGGCCCGTAAGATGTCTCAACATTGGTGTGTAAGAAAACACCTTCGCCCATGTAAATTGCTCCTGAAGGATCTGCTGTATAAGCATGGTGCGCATGATGTGTGTCATGATCATCAAAACCGCTCAATAGAATTTCTTTCGTATCGGCTTTGTCATCTCCATCTGTATCCGTAAGCAGTACCATGTTCGTACCTTGCGAAACATAAACACCCTCTGGTGCTATTTCAAATCCAACGGGAAGGTGCAAACCTTCAGCAAAAATTATTTGCTTGTCGGCTTTGCCATCAGCATCAGTGTCTTCCAATATGATAAGTTTATCGTTAGGCCTTTTGTCACCTGGCTTGTAGTGCGGGTAACTTGGCATGGTTGCAATCCATAATCGGCCTTTGTTATCGAAAGCGATTTGAGATGGCTTTGCCAAGTCGGCAAATTCTTTTTCAGAAGCGAAGAGCTCAATTTTACAACCGGGCGCCATTGTTAATTTGTCGATAGCGTCTTGTCCATATAAATATTCCAGACTGCCGTTTTTCTCAGGATTATA
>JANOJH010000398.1:0-2086 GCA_031408135.1 Bdellovibrio sp.
GAATAACAGAAACACCGCCGGCTAATTTAGCCAGACGCTCGTTCAGTTTTTCTTTGTCATAGTCTGAAGTGTTTTATTAAACTTGCGATTTTAGTTGAGAAACACGCGCTGTGATGATGGCTTTTTTGCCTGCGCCATCAATCACGGTTGTGTTGTCTTTGTCGATAACGACACGTTTTGCAACACCGAGGTGAGTTGCATCAGCTTGTTCAAGTTTCATTCCGAGGTCTTCAGAAATAACTTGCGCACCAGTAAGGATTGCAATGTCTTCTAACATAGCTTTACGTCTGTCGCCAAAGCCAGGAGCTTTAACTGCGCACACGTGTAAAGTGCCGCGCAATTTATTAACAACGAGTGTTGCTAATGCTTCGCCATCAACATCTTCAGCGATGATCAAAAGTGGACGGCCTTGCTTAGCAACTGCTTCAAGAACGCCGATCATATCTTTCATAGAAGAGATTTTTTTGTCATAAACCAAAATGTATGCGTTTTCTAAAACAGCTTCCATTTTTTCTGCGTTAGTTACGAAGTACGGAGAAAGGTAACCACGGTCAAATTGCATACCTTCAACGGTAGTCACTTCGGTTTTTGCAGTTTTTGAATCTTCAATTGTGATAACGCCTTCACGGCCCACTTTATCCATTGCGTTTGCTAACATTTCGCCGATTTCTTTGTCGTTATTTGCCGAAATAGCTCCAACCTGAGCAACTTCATTGGAACCTTTTACAGGTTTAGCCATATTCTTTAATTCGTCGATAATAATAGTTACTGCTTTATCGATGCCGCGTTTGATCGACATTGGGTTGTGACCGGCAGAAACCAATTTTGCGCCTTCACGGTAAATGGCCTGAGCTAAAACCGTAGCAGTAGTTGTTCCGTCACCCGCTTCGTCATTAGTTTTAGAAGCAACTTCTTTAACCATTTGCGCGCCCATGTTTTCGAATTTGTTTTCTAATTCGATTTCTTTAGCTACTGTAACACCGTCTTTAGTGATCAGTGGTGAACCGAAAGATTTATCGATTACAACGTTACGACCTTTAGGGCCCAAAGTAACTTTTACGGCATTTGCAAGTACGTTTACACCTTTAAGGATGTGAGTACGCGCGTCTTCTGAAAATATTAAAATCTTGCTCATTGAAATTCTCCCTTTTTATTAATTAATTAAATTATTGCGTGCTTTCAGCACGACTTATTGAATAATACCTAAAATGTCTTCTTCTCTCATCATCAAATACTCTTCGCCTGAAAGTTTGATTTCAGTTCCTGCGTATTTAGTGAAAAGAACTTTGTCTCCGGCTTTAACTTCAAGGGGCAAAGTTTTGCCATCTTCAGTTACGCGCCCTTTTCCAGCTGCAACGATTTCTCCGCGCTGTGGTTTTTCTTTTGCTGAATCCGGGATGAAAAGTCCGCCAGCGGTTTTTTCTTCTTCCGCCATTCTGCGAACTAAAATTCTGTCGTGTAACGGGCGTACGCCTAATTCTGCTTTTGCCATAAAATGACCTCCATGAAACGAGCTTTTTATCTCTAAAAACCCGGGTTAGTTAGTAATGTGTTGCTAAGGTAATATGAGGTGTCGATGAAGAGTGTCAAGGTAACTAATGAAGATACTGATTTGCCCAAATTATGAGCAAATAAAATGTTAGATTATTGACTCAGATCAGTCGCGGAGTTGGGTTTGAGCGCTTGTGGCTTAACTTGAAAAAAATTTTCTGCATAGGCCGCCATAAGCTCGGCCACTTCGTCGGGCGTCAGTTTGATCGCAACATCTTTTATCGCGGCATCCAGTGAAGTCTGGCGGGTTAAATAGCCCACAAAATAATCCGAGATCGTTAGATCCTGTGTTAAAGAAAGAGTTAAAATTTCCCGTTCAAGTTCCTTACTCAAACCGGCTTCAGTTCCCGTACTTTTAATTTGAGTATTTGGGTCGGTGCCCAACTTGTCCTTTATCGATTTGATTTTCATTTGGGCATCGTTAATTTTTGAATTTTTCCACTCGCGATAACTTAGCACCCCTGAGCTGACGTTCTGGTTTGGGGGCAAAGCTGAGGTGACGGAATAAGAAGACTCCGGCGCTAAGACTATTAGC
>JANOJH010000399.1:0-3759 GCA_031408135.1 Bdellovibrio sp.
AGGTTACGATATCTGCAGCTGTAACAACTCCTGGACCTTTTTTTGCTATTCTCAAAGTCAAAGTTTCTGAGTTAAACTGTCTAAATCGAACCTGTTTTAAATTTAAAATAATGTCCGAGACGTCTTCTAAAACATCAGGCAAAGTTGAGAACTCATGTAAAACTCCATCGAATTTTACAGCAGTTACTGCCGAACCCATCATTGAGCTCAAAAGAATGCGTCTTAAAGAATTACCTAAAGTAACTCCAAAACCTCTCTCTAAAGGACGAACAACAAATTTAGCATACTCTACAGATTGAGTATCGCGCTCGATCTCAAATCCCTTTGGTTTAATTAATTCTCTCCAAAATTTATAATAGTGCTCTTGCATCATTTACCCCTTTATTATCGAGAGTAGTACTCTACGATCATACTTTCTTCTACTGGAATTGTTACTTCATCACGCATTGGAAGATCTTTGATCGTTCCTTTGAATGCAGCATGATTTGCATCAAGCCAACTTGGAATTGTACGTCGTGCAACTGCTTGGATAGCAGATAAAATCTTGTTCACTTCTTTGCTGGTTGGTGCAACTTCGATTACATCACCCTTTTTAACTAAAAAGCTCGCGATGTTGACGCGTTTGCCATTTACTAAAAAGTGATTATGCGAAATCAACTGACGAGCTTCGCGACGAGAATTTGCAAAACCCAGAGTGTAAACAACATTATCAAATCTCATTTCTAAGAACTTCAATAATGCATTACCTGTGATTTCTTTGGATTGATCAGCAAGTTCAAAGTATCTGTGGAATTGCTTTTCTGAAAGACCATAGTATCGTTTTGCTTTTTGTTTTTCACGCAACTGAAGCGCGAATTCAGAAAACTTAAGACGAGATTGGCCATGTTGTCCCGGTGGATATGGACGTCGCTCAAAAGCACATTTGTCTGAATAACATCTGTCACCTTTTAAGAAAAGTTTCATATTTTCGCGGCGACATAATTTACAAACTGAATTAGTTACACAACTC
Source organism: Bdellovibrio sp. (assembly GCA_031408135.1). Lineage (GTDB taxonomy): Bacteria > Bdellovibrionota > Bdellovibrionia > Bdellovibrionales > Bdellovibrionaceae > Pseudobdellovibrio. Next base: position 1,010 of record JANOJH010000399.1, read on the forward strand.
ATAATTTACCCCAATTAAATTCTTCGACGCTTAGGCGGTCGACATCCATTGTGAGGGATTGGAGTGATATCTTTTAAAGATAAAATTCTCATTCCTGTTCCAGCCAAGGCTCTGATTGCCGGTTCACGGCCTGCGCCAGGACCTGTCAATAAAACTTCAACTGATTTCATTCCAGAATCCATCGCCTTTTTAGCCGCATCTTCGCATGTTACCTGAGCTGCGAAAGGAGTGCCTTTACGGCTGCCTTTGAAACCCATGTGTCCTGCAGAAGACCAAGAAACTGTGTTTCCAGCCGGATCTGTAAATGTAATGATCACATTACCAAAGCCAGCCGCTATATGACACTGACCTTGCACGATATTTTTTTTAACTTTTTTCTTAGCCGTTGTCGGCTTTTTTTCCATTGTATTCGTTGTATTCATTTTTTCACCTTATGCGATTAAACAGCTTTTTTCTTGTTAGCTACTGTTTTCTTAGGACCCTTACGAGTTCTAGCGTTTGAACGAGTATTCTGACCCCGGACTGGAAGACCTTTTCTGTGTCGTGTTCCGCGGTAACAATTTACATCTGTTAAACGTTTGATAAACATGCTGATATCACGACGTAAATCACCTTCAACTTTAAACTGAGCTTCGATCAACGCACGCATTGATGCTGTTTGCTCGTCCGTTAAAGCATCTGTTCTTAATGTGTCAGGTACACCAACTTCTTGGCATATTTGACGAGCGCGAGAACGTCCGATTCCGAAAATATACGTTAGAGCGACTTCAACTCGTTTATTACGAGGTAAGTCGATACCCATTAAACGTGCCATAATTTAGCCCTGCCTTTGCTTGTGTTTCGCGTTCTCACAGATAACTCTGACAACACCTTTTCTTTTAATAACTTTACATTTATTACAAATCTTTTTTACTGATGGTCTAACTTTCATAACAATACTCCGCAAAAGGTTACAATTAGTAACACTGTATATAAACCTAGTCTAGCCCTAATTAAGCAAGTCCCAGAATTTTAATAATTTGTTCAAAAACAACATCCGGCTCTTGCTCACTATCTACTTCAACCAAGTTGCCTTGTTGTTTGTAGAAACTGATCGTAGGACCTGTATTCTTTTCAAACTGAGCCAAACGCTCGCTAATCACTTCTTCCCTGTCATCAGGCCTTTGAGTGAGAGAGCCTCCACATTTTTCACAAATGTGGCCCTTACTCGAAGGTTTGCTTTCAATGTGGTAAATCTCACCACATTTTGAGCACGTTCTGCGACCGGTTAGACGCTTCGTTAAGATCTGAGGATTGACCTTAAAATAAACAACTTTATCGATCTTCATATCCAGCTTACCTAGCATAGAATTTAAGCTCTCTGCCTGAGCAACTGTTCTCGGAAACCCGTCAAAAATAACCGATTTCCCGGCTTGTTGATTCATATAAACCTTAACAAGATTTATCATGACATCATCAGGTACAAGCTTACCTTGGTTCATGTAGCTTTGTGCTAAAAGACCTATTTCTGTCTTTTCCGCTATAGCCGCTCTAAGGACATCTCCGGTACTCAGTTGAACAAAGTTATATTTTTCAATAAATCTCCTCGCCTGGGTACCTTTACCCGAGCCAGGAGCGCCTATTAAAATAATATTCAAAACTGAACCCTTCTGCTGCGAATCTTCACACCTTTTAAGAATGAATCATACTTACTTGAAAGCAAATGCGACTGAATCTGCTGTGATGTATCGATCGCCACACCAACGAGGATGAGCAAGCTGGTTCCACCAAAGTAAAAAGGAATGTTCATCAACTGCACCAACAACCCAGGCAAGATACAAACGATGCAAAGATACAAACAACCTAAAACATTAATTCGGTCTAAAACATAACGTATAAAATCGGCAGTGCTTTTTCCTGCACGGATACCCGGAACAAAGGCGCCGGATTTCTTCAGATTCTCAGACACTTCGTCGGCATTGAATACGATATCGGTATAGAAAAATGAAAAAAATATAATGAATAATACGAACAAAATGTTGTAAATGACACCGTTCGGGTTCAGGGAATCGCTCATAGCAACTAACCAAGGAGTATCCATGAACTGAGCCAACGTACTCGGAAACATCAATAGAGAACTGGCAAAAATTGGAGGTATAACACCCGCAAAATTAATTTTAATTGGCAAATGGCTTGATGCCAAAGACCCCATATTGTTATTTGCAAGGCGCTGACTATACTGGATCGCGATTCTGCGCTGGGCAACTTCCATAAAAATCACGCCCGCAATAACTGCGATCATGAAAATCAAGAGAACTGCCGCAAGAATTACGCGTAATTCACCGGATTTAATTAATTCGAAAAGCTGATTTGCACCAGAAGGAATTGAAGCCGCAATACCTGTAAAGATAATTAACGACGTACCATTACCGATGCCCCGTTCCGTGATCTGATCACCCAGCCACATAATAAAACATGTACCGGCAACCAAAGTTAAAACTGTAACAAATTTAAAAGGGAAAATTCCAAGCGAACCGGATGACAATAAGGATGCACCGGCTGTTGTCGTTTGACTGGCGAGCCATGTGCTGATTCCGTAACCCTGAATAATCGCAAGTACTACTGTTGCATACTTTGTGTACTGAGTAATTTTCTTGCGTCCCGCTTCGCCTTCTTTTTTCAAAGCTTCCAAAAAAGGAATTGCAGAAGTCAAAAGCTGAAAAATAATTGAAGCCGAAATGTACGGCATGATACCTAAGGCAAAAACCGAA
>JANOJH010000421.1:0-1347 GCA_031408135.1 Bdellovibrio sp.
GCTAATAAAAAATTGACATCCAAACTCTGTAATCTTAGAGGGATCACATACTACAGTAATGTCGGGCAAAGCCCAAAATCAGAATAGAAACTTAGCAAAAAACATGAAACTCCAACCATAACACCGTCTAGGTTCGTGACCGCACGAACCAATACCCCCCCCACCACCAGTTCATCAAAACACCTGGCCCTGGCTCGGGTTCGTGAGGACACGAACCAAGGCTGGGGAGTAAATCCACTTCAGTTGGCCGGAAATAACGAGGATCAATTGCTATGATTTCATCACCAGGTTTCAGCACCGTGATGACAGATTTATACATTTTATTGGGCGTTCGTGCTTTTATTCCGTTTCTTAATAGTCAGTCGTACTTTTAGTTTTGCACGTCTTTCCCTTTGTTGCTTCATTATCTCTCTAAATTTTTTTAGTTCCTCTTTTGTCCAAGGTTCAGATTTAATAATGAAGTCAACGTTCTTTGGTTCTCTTATCAGTCCCATAATTTTATGATTTAAAGTATCTTGATATTAATCTGTCCGCTGCAATTGGGTCAACGAACATTCTTTGTCGAATTAAATGAGTCGCTCCCAAAGTCTGCTTGTAGTGTTCAATCAGCACGGTTTTGCTGTCAAAGGCGACATATCCCTCATATCCTTTCTCACGGGAAACTCTACACGCAAAGGCAACTAAGTTTCCAAGGAACTCCTAAATAAAGTTTGTCTTTTCCTTTGTTGAATTTTGCACTTTCAATCAAATGCATGAATGTGTGGTCTTCTTTGTCCTCGATGCTTAGAAGCCATTGTATTATAGTCGGGTTATTGACTGTCGTTAATCTGTAAACCTCGTTGTTCTGGGTGTTGAACTCCAATCTCCAATCGAACAACCAGTCCGACTTTTTAATAACTTTTAAGTCTCCCTTGGTCAACCGGGTTATTTCGGTGTCAAAAACTTCTCCGGATAGGGTGTTTTCAATTGAATTTGTCAGCTTATCTATCTCGATGTTGAAGTGTCGTAGTTGTCGTTTTTTCACGCTACAATTTACTCAATTTTTGTATTTTAATCGTATGGCAAAATTGTCCCAAAGCATGACGCCCAACGATAGCTTTAACTCACTTTGCTTGTGGTCGGTGTTGTCACTATAGTCGTTAACTTAAGGATTAGGCTGATATTTTCAGAGCTGTAGGCTCGGCAGCTACTGTAACAACGGATTTAAATCCGTTGATTTAAGCTGCTGGATAAAAATTAAGAGCCGTAGGCTCGAACCATGTCAAGACTCACTTATAAAATGAATCGTGCCGATGGCACTCCAATAGAATATCATTTTTGGCAACGGATTAAAATCCGTTGCTATAG
>JANOJH010000430.1:0-11083 GCA_031408135.1 Bdellovibrio sp.
CTCGGTTTGGACTTAGTTAAGAATATTGCTCCACGGTTTAAAGATCGTGATGGCGGTTACACTCGAGTAGTCAAAATCGGTCGTAGACCGGGCGATACTGCTGAAATGGCTTTCTTAGAGTTTGTTGATTTCGACTGGAAATCAAAAGTGGCTAAGACGACTGCTAAGGCAACTAAAGAAGATAAAGTTGCTAAAAAGGTTGAAAGCAAAGCTAAGAAGTTGAAATTCTTGGCTGCTGCAAAGACCAAAAAAGGCATCAGACAAATGAAGAACAAATCTCGCGCGGCTATGCACGCAGCCAGATAGTCTTTCATTAAGTTTTAATGAATGAACCCAAGCTAATAACTTGGGTTTTTTTTTGAGAAAAACGGAAGAAGAATGAGATTAAAAATAACGGCTGTGTTTTTGTTACTATCAGTGATTTTCACTTATCTCGTGTTTAAAGGAAAATATTTTTCTGTCAATCAAGGGCCAGAAGTAAAGAGCGCTACAAATGCACTCACTGCCGAAGCTATATTTAATAAATTGGAAACCTCGGAATTGCGGGACTACAAAGGGAATAAAATATCAGTGGATAAAAGCGCTCTAGCCACCCACCAAGGCGTTATTGTGCACCTTTGGGCCTCTTGGTGCGGGCCTTGCGTGAACGAAGTGCCAGAGCTGGTTGTGTTCGCAAAAACACACCCTGACATTAAGTTTATAATCGTTTCGCTCGATGAGCAGCAGGATGACATTTTCAAATTTCTTAAAAGCTTTCCTGAGTTTGATTCTGATAAATTTATACGTGTTTGGGATGGGCCGAGCTCTATTTCGAAGTTTCTGGATGCTGACCGTCTGCCGATGAGTGTAATTATGCGAAAAGATAAGTCAGAGCCACAGGTTGTTAAATCTGTGGTGGACTGGAAAAATCTGAAGCTGTAGTTTTTTTTAAAGCCCCAGTTTCTTTTTCATGTCATCTAACTGCTTTTGGCCGTCCTGCTGAATTTTCTTTTTACCCTGATCTTCAAGATCTTTTTTTGCAGCAGTGATTTTGGCTTCGGCCTGGCTTTTTTGATCGTCTATCTGTGACTGGATCTTTTTTAACTCTCCATCAGCCTGACTTTTCAACCCGTCAACCTGTGTAGTAAGTTGCGACTTTAATTTATCCACTTCGAGATTGATCGACTTTTGGAGTTGAGCGTTGGCTTCGTTGATTTTGCCTTGTAGCAAGGCTTTAAACGAAGCTTCGAGGTCACCCGCGAGACTTGAGCGGATATCAATAGCCAGATTCTGCAATTCGCCCTTTGCCGAGGCCTGCAGATCAAACTTTGAAATCGTGCCCAATGACGACTTTAGAATTTCATCAATGGTTTTGTCTTCTGAAGTAACGACGAATTTGACGTTGTTAAATACGTTGTTCAACTGAATATCAAAAGTTTTAAAACCGATGATCTTACCCGAAGAAGTGAACTGAGATTCAGTTGTCGGAATAGAGATGGAGCCGCTTTTTGAATTGAGAAGTTGTAGGTCATTCAACGGGTAGGAAGTGATCGCGAATTCGTACTGCACCAGCGGTTCGGGCTCCATATTGTTCAGGAGGGCATTAAGTTTGATTCCCCTAATGTTCATTTTATTGAAATCGCCCTGGATCTTTGCGGTTGTAGGATGACCAATTTGATTTTGGTTAGACGTAATATGGCTTATCTGACCTGTGAAATCGCCGTAATCAACCTGATTGTTTGATTTTGAACTAATAGCCACCTTCTGGATCCAGAATAGCGGATAACCGTTTTTAACCGGGAATTCATAGGTTGTGCCTTTGATGCGCGGATGGGGCTGAATTGTTGTGTCGACTTCAACTTCGCTCTTCTTGCCGGCTACCATTTTCGCATATTTAGGAGGAAGATACTTTTCGGCCATGCCTTTATAGTTATCGAGTTTCCGTGTGAGCGGCGTTAAGTATCCCATGAAGAGTGTCTTGGCAAAACTTGCGGCATCGATTTTCGGAATTTTTAAATGCGCTTTGAGTTTTTCGGTATCAGCTTTAATTTGTTGATCGATATTTTTATAATCGACATCAATCGATTTCAGGTCGGAACCCAGCTGTGACTTCAAATCCTTTACTTGCTTTGATTTGGCATCCATTTCGGCAACGATCGATTGAGTTTCCTTTACGGAAGCATCAAGTTCCTGAAGATTTGAAAAGTCTTTTGACTTTACCTTGCCCAGCTTATCGCTGAGCGCTTTCATTTCCTGTCCGCTGGGGAGAGTTTTAAGTTTAGTATTCCATTCCGTTTGCTTGGCTGCCCATTTCGTATTCATTTCCTGAAGCAGCTTTTTTGAGACCAGTTTGTCTTCGACAGCCTTAAGCTGGTTATCAAAATTTCCGGTCTTCATAAATTCGGCGGTATCACCAAGGATATTATTCTGATTTTCGGATTCGAGTTTATTCAGGGCCTTATCCTGTAATTGCTGAGTAAAGCCGGGCTTGTCTGAAACGGGTTCGGGTGGCGCGACTTTCCCGATTGATGCGCGCTTTGACATAAATTGCACACCTTCAACCGCAATTTCTTCGACCACAAATTTGGCACGCAAGAGTGCATCCCATTTTAAATCAAAACGGATGTCTCCCAGTTCAATTGAATTGAAAGCGGGTTTCTCGCTGTTGGTTAGTTCGATTTTTGAAATCTGAATATTTCCTTTGATAAATGAGCTTTTAAATTGACCGACATTCACTTCGGATCCGAGAGCTTTGTAGCCGGCCCATTCAATTGCATTTTTCATATTAAGATCGAAGAACAGCAGGAAATACAGATAGACCAGTGCGGATACGATCAAGAATGGAATTATCGCGTTCCATCGTAGGAGGCTCTGAGATTTCTTTGGGGTGGATACTTTGTCACTCATGTTAACCTCCGTATAAGTTTCGATATTTTGAATACCAGTCGAACAGTTTGGTTGCTTTGAACAATTTCCAGGCTTTTGAAGCTTCGAATTTTTGTACAACGCTTGACTGGTACTTGATGACCATTTTTTTAAATACAAAATACAACACCGGGCAAAGCAGAATTGAAAGTGCAAACGACCCGAGAACAATTGAATCATTAAAACGAGTCATCGGCAATAAAGGCACATTGTACATTGAGGTCCAGAGTGGGCGAAGAGACGGGTTCTCAAGAAGAAAGCGGCCAATCGGATCGGCAACGGGGTCTAACAAAAAAGCGACGAATTTAAAAAAGAAAGCCGAGAGAAGGACCGCTCCGAGTTGTACCCGAAATATAAAAACTACGAACAAGACCAAAACTGTTTGCAAAGAAAGGAACGGTGCAAACCCTAGAAAAACACCGAAAGCTAGCCCAGCGGCAATTTGCGCCTGCCCGGTATCAGAGTGCAGAAGCCTTATCAAATTTATGAGTTGTTTTATCAATAATGTCATTTCTGTTTTTCCTTTACTGATTTAGATGACTCTGAATGCCTGATCAAGATCTTCAATTATATCGGTGGCGTCCTCGATGCCGACACTCATCCGGATCAACTTTGCGTTGAAGCCGGATTCGGCCTGTTTTTCTTTAGGAACTGCTGCGTGGGTCATAAGTCCTGGAACTTCGATGAGAGTTTTGATCAGCCCGAGACTAACAGCCAAAGTAATTGAATAGCTGTTCTGCGCGATGTGATTAATAAATTTTTCAGTTTTTTTAGCCGAACCTTTTAGAGTGAAGGTCAGCATCTGGCCCGGCGCAAACTCACCGGTTGGCGAGCGCAGTAAAGTCTGAGCCAGCTTATACTGTGAAAAAGATTTTAAACCGGGATAAGATACACTTTCAACTTTCGGGTTAGCTTCAAGATACTGAGCTAGCCGCATGGCATTTATCTGTTGCGCTTCGAATCTCAGTATTTGCGAAGGGATGCCGTAGATCATAATATTCCAGGCCGAATGCGGATGCATGATCGCACCTATATCTTTTCTGATCAGCAAAAGTGGACTCAGAAATTTTTTAGAAGTGATGACGGCTCCGCCCATTTCTGTACCAAAACCGGCGATATTTTTTGTCAGGCTCTGAATGACGAGGTCGGCCCCGTGGTCTAGCGGCCGTAAGCCCCAAGGAGTTGCGAATGTATTGTCGACGATGACTTTTATCTTACGGTTTTCGGGACGTTTTTTATTTTCGATTTTTACCAGGCTACAAATGCGATCGAGGTCGATAATTTCGAGCGATGGATTAGAGACGGATTCAAAATAAATAGCCATAACTTTTTTATTGGCCAGATCTTTTGCAGACAGTCTGTTCATGTTGAGCAGCTTATTTGTTATACCAAAACGCGGTAGCCATGAAGTGATCAGACTATAGGTGCAACCATATAGAGTGTTGTGCGAAATAATATGATCGCCGACTTTGAGAAATGCAAGAAAGCAGGCAGAAATGGCGCCCATGCCACTTGAGAAACTGACTGCTGTTTCTCCGTTTTCCATTTCAGAAAGCTGTTCTTCCAGCATTTTTGTGGTGGGTTCTTCCAATCGATCGTAAATCCAGATCGGTTCGTTGTTTCTCAGAGATTTTTCGAATTTTTTCGGATTTGCAAAAAGCTGGAATCCATCCGCCCCGCGCTTCAGGGATTGCAGCCTGAAAGTTGTTGAAGCGGTCATCGGCGGTACAAGATGGTGCGAGAACTCCCACGCTTTAGTTTTGGCCGAGCCGTGAACGTTAAATGTCTTGATCGACTTACCTTTTTTCATACTAGACTGCTTTCTGGCTCGACTTTAACTTTTGGCATAAAAGAGAAAATTGCGCCACCGATTAATGCGTAAAAAAGACTGAAAATCTGAACTGTTGTAATTGCGGTAATCGTGGCCTTGGCAAGCTCTTCATTGAACTGCGAGAACATCGCATAAATTGCCATCTGGCCGACGCCTATGCCGGCCGGAAAAATTGGAATTGCCGAGGCTACGAAACTGAAGCAACAAAGTGAAAAGAACACCAGAAATGATGGCGGCGGTGCTCCCAGGGCACTGACAACTTCGAACATGAAGTAAATTGTAATGAGCTGACCGAGAAAACTCAGAATAAAGCTCTTAAATTGCAGTTTAACATTTTTAAAAGTAACAAATGTAAAGTGCAGGCTTGAAACCAGTTTTTCGAGCTTAAGTAACCACGTCGAATTTTTGTTGGACAGGTGGGCCGATATTTTTTTGAGCACTGCTGGAAAAAACAATAAGGACAGCACGACTGTTAAAAATAACAGAGCGTTCAATACGATAAGTTTCAGAATAAATTGATCGTTGTGATAAAAATACTCGATTGATAAAAAAATCAATGTGAAGGTAATCATAGAGAAGAGGCCGAAAATCCGATCTGAGAAAACGGTAGAAAGCGCCTGCGATCTGGTGGCCTGATTGTTTTTGGAGAGTTCGAGAGCTTTGACGATGTCGCCGCCCACGCCGCCCGGAATGAAAAAATTGAAAAAATAACCGACCAGCGTAAGTTGGAATACTTTTATCAGTCTGACTTTTTCGACCAGGCTGATAAACAATTTCCAGCGCATAGACGCGATGAGTACCTGTAAAAAAAATATAGAAAATCCAAGAAGTACAATGGTTGAGTGAGTCAGTATGAACTTGAGCTGATCAACCTGAAAGGGACCCTTTTTAATAAGCACAAAAATCAGCGTCAGCGCCAGCAGCGGGCGCCATATTTTTTTGAGAAAATTCATTTGATTTATAATGACTTGAGAGTGCTGATAGTCAAGTCTCTGGGCTTCTCTTAAACGTCGATGCGGTTGGAATATGCGTCTAAATTATGCGTTATTGTGCGTCTTAAAAATGAGCTGAAGATTCTTCAAAAAACCCTCTAAGTTTTGCAGAGGCAACGAGGTTGGACCATCGCACAAAGCTTCAGCAGGATTCGGATGAGTCTCAACAAAAATCCCATCGACTCCGATGGCAACTGCCGCTCGGGCAAGCGGCCATACCATATCTCCACGTCCGCCACTGGATTCGCCAGTAGCGCCAGGAAGTTGCGTCGAGTGAGTACAATCCATAATCACCGGAAAGCCCAATCTTCGCATTTCGACCAATCCGGTCATGTCGTTGATCAATCGGTTATAGCCAAAGGTAGTTCCTCTTTCGCAAAGGAGTATTTTCTCATTTCCGGCCTGAGTGGCTTTTTTGGCAATGGATTTCATATCCCAAGGAGCTAAAAACTGACCTTTTTTGATGTGAATGACCCGATTCGTTTTTGCCACGGCAACCAGCAAGTCGGTCTGGCGAGATAAAAATGCCGGAATCTGGATTACTTCGGCATATTGTGCAGTTTCTTCCACCTGAATAGTTTCATGAACGTCAGTTATTAGGGCGCAACCGATTTTGGATTTGATCTTATCAAGAGATTTAAGGGCCGAATGCATTCCGGGCCCGCGAAAACTATTTGAACTCTGTCGGTTAGCTTTGTCGAATGAACACTTAAGAATCCACGGGATGCCCAGTGCATCTGTCAGCTTTTTAATTTCGAGGCCGGTTTCAATGACCATGCCTTCATCTTCGATGATATCAGGGCCGGCGAAAAGGACGAAATTTTTGCAATCGCCCCAAGTAATTTTTTTTGCTGTCGTTTCCAGAGTAACTAATTTTTCAAGTGGCGTAAATTCTGTTTTCATATCCGCAAGCTTACGCTTGTTTTACTGAAAATTCGACAGATTTTTTTACGGCCGAAATGACGATATCCTGTGTTTTCTCGTCCATGTCAGGATACATCGGCAAACTGACCACGTGATTGGCCGCCCAGCGCGATATCGAAATATCATGATTAATTTTTGTATTGTTCTTATACCAAGGTTGATCAGGCATCGTCATTGGGTAGTGAACTGCGGTTGGCACCTGCAATTCGGTCATTTTTTTCTGGAAAAGTTCACGGTGCGTGATAGTCAGCGTGTATTGGGCCCAGACACTCATATTGTCGGGCTTAATAAAGGGGATTGAAAACTGCGGATCCATCGCTTCAAGCCCTTTGAAGGCTTCGGTGTAGCGCTTTGCAACACGGTTGCGCTCAGTGACTTCCCAGTCGTATCTTTCCATTTTTGCCAGCAGAATTGCGCACTGAATGGTGTCGAGACGGCCATTAATGCCCAATCGAGTGTGAAAATAACGCTTTTCAGATCCATGCTCGCGAATTTCTTTCATTGCCGTCATCAACTTATCATCATTCGTAAAAATGGCGCCGCCTTCTCCGTAGCAGCCAAGTGGTTTAGCAGGATAAAATGAGGTACCGGACGCTGTCGTGCAGGCGCCACTTTTTTTATCTTTGTATTTGGCGCCATAAGATTGTGCAGTGTCTTCAATTACAAATAATCCGTGCTTTTTGGCAATGGCATTGATTTCTTCGAGGTCGGCCGCCTGTCCATAGAGTGAAACCGGCATTATTGCTTTGGTTTTCGGAGTAATTGCAGCTTCAATTTTTTTCGGATCAATATTAAAAGTTTTCCGGTCGATGTCGACGTAAACAGGCGTGGCGCCGGCCAGAACAATAGTTTCGGCAGTGGCAATAAATGAAAATGCCGTCGTGATAACTTCGTCACCTGGACCAATGCCCAGCGCCATCATTGGGATTAAAAGGGCGTCGGTACCGCTACCGACGGCAAGACAATGTTTTGTACCCGTGTGACCGGCCAATGTTTTTTCGAGTTCTGCGACCTCAGGTCCACCGATATAAGCGCCGCTTTCAAGAACTTTCTGAATGCGGGAATCGATCGATTGTTTTAAAGCATTGTACTGTGTTTTCAGATCAATGAACGGAACAGACATATTAAACTCCTGCTGTATTATTTAACTATCGAATCTTCATTATTCAACGAAGTTGACATGATGTCTATTGTGTAAAAAAAGCTTCACGCCGCGACTCAGATCATGACAGAATCAAGACTTTCATTATGAAAATTCGGGAGGATTTTTGTGTTTAAATTCAAAACTGTTGTTTTTTTGCTATTGTGCAGTCAAGCGCAAGGGGCGCAGAATGTGAAAGCGGAGCCGAGTTCGACTATTCCTGAAATCAGAAAATTCGAATTGGATACGAGTGCCAATCCTTGCGATGATTTTCACCAATACGTCTGTTCGAATGTTGAAGCCCAATTCAAATTGCGGGATGATCGCAGTGCGCATACGTTTGCATTTGACGACTCTGATGAAAGAATTCTGGAAAAGAAAAAGGATTTTTTCAAAAATATCCTGAATGAAAAAAAACTTTCTGCGCGTTCATTGCAATTGAAAGATTACTATGCCGCTTGCATGAGTGAAAAAGAGGCTGCTAAAGAAGAAGTGAAGTTGGTTGCGAAACTGGCTAAAGAAATGGGAAATATCAAAACTATTGCGCAGTTCATTGATACAAACCGTAAGAATATGACCAATGAAAAATGGAGCGTGATCAGTTACGACATTATGCCGAATATCGACAATCCGCTGATTTACGATATGACATTTGACGTTTCATTTATGGGGCTGCCTGAACACAGCTACTATGACAATTTAGAATTAATTAATGAATATCGCAATCTGATGGCCGAGTTTTTCAATTCGGTTTACCCGGAAGGCGACAAGGCCGACCACCTGAAACGCGCTCAGGATATAGTTGATTTTGAAAAGCGATTTAAAGAAGTGTATCCGTTTCCGGCAGAATTTCGCCAGCGTTACACCCAACCGAGAAAAATTTCACGAAAAGATTTTCTGGCTAAAGTCAGTGTTATGAAACTCGACAGCTTTTTCAGTCAGAACGTTCCTCAAAGTACACTTTTGCGGGATTTCATTCCGGAGAGCCTGGATTTTCTGCAAAAGGAATTGAAACAGGAAAATCTTCAGGTGCTGAAAGACTTGTATGTATACCGTAGCGCGCGTGGCTTTATGGACGATGCCTATCCGGAACTATTTAAAAAACGCTGGGAATTTCGCCACAAGTTTTTGGGTGGTCCTTTAACCCGATCAGACCGTCAGGAGCGTTGTACCGGCGGAGTCATGGGATCTTTCGGCCGCGAGCTGGATTACGAACTTTTACCGAGATTGTTTCCGAAATTTCCAAAAGAAAAAATGGAACAAGTTGCGGAAAGCATCCGAAATTCCATTCTGAGCGGGATCAAAAAAAACAACTGGCTTTCCGAGCAGAGTAAAAACGGGGCGTTGGAAAAAGTCAGGACTGCAAAATTGCAATTGGTGCAACCAACCACTGACAAGGAGTGGGACTTCAAGCCGATCATTAAGTTACGGACAGACCGGCCTTATGAAAACGGAGTGAAGCTTGCGATGGCTGGACATAAGTGGGCGTTTAAAAAATTACGTGAAGGCGTCAATCAGGCAGCCTGGGGCATGGGACCGCTTACAGTAAATGCGTATTATTCTCCGGACAAAAATAAGTTTGTACTGCCGATCGGTATTCTGCAGTATCCGTTTTTCATCAAGGACGGCGACGTGGTCGAAAATCTTGGCGCCGTTGGCGCGGTTGTCGGTCACGAGCTGGGCCACAGCATTGATGATGAAGGCTCGAAGTTTGATTCAAAAGGGAAGCTTAAACAGTGGATGTCGGATGAAGATATCAAAAAATTTCAGGAGCGCGGCATGAAAATGATCGCTCAATTCAAAAAAATTGGGCACAACGCCGAGTTAACTCAAGGTGAAAACATCGCGGATCTGGTCGGACTTACATTTGCTTATAATGCCGCCTTTCCTGAGAATGCCGGTAAAGTCGAAGACAAGAAAAAATTCTTTGTGGCTTATGCGCGGGTCTGGTGCAATGTTATGCGTGAAAAAACAAAAGAAATGCAGTTAAAAACTGATCCGCACAGTCTTGGCTTTGCCCGGATTAATGAGCAGGTGAAGCATCAAAAAGGCTTCCAGGAAGCCTTTTCCTGCAATAAGAATAATAAATTGTATTTAGATGACGGCAGTCGGATTCAAATCTGGTAAGTTCGGGGAAATGTCTGGAGTTTTCAAAAATTGATCTTATGCTTAATCCATTTATTCCGCTGGTTGCGCTCTCAACGGGGCACACCCAGACGGTTTTGGGTCATATTGTTCCGTCGAAAGCCGCAAATCTCAATCTGAGGGAAGCCATTCTGAAATTGGCCGATGGTGACGAGCTACTTTTGGAGTACTGCGATAATAAGTCGGACCATACGATCAGCATTTATCACGGCCTGGCCGGAGACTCGCAAGCGGATTACATTCAACGTAGCGCTCAGTTGGCTGAACAATTGGGCTGGAACATTGTGCTTGTTAACCACCGTGGTGCAAACAGTAAAGCGCTGGCCAGCAAAACCTATCATTCGGGCCGCGGCGAAGATGCCGATGCGGTTTTAAAGTGGGCGAAAGAAAAATTTGTAGGGAGTCGGCAGATTGCACTGGGTTTTTCAATGAGCGGAAGTATTCTATTGAATTTATTAACCAGGAGATATGGCGTTATACAGCCGGATTTTGCAATTGTTGTGAATTCACCGCTAGATCTTGCCCGGTGCTCACACCTGCTGACCCGTGGATTTTCGAAAATTTATGATTTTCGTTTCTATTTGATTTTAAAGAACTTAATTCAGAAAAAAAATGAAATTAGCATGCCGTTTATCGGCCGCACAATGGATATCGATCAATTGTACACATCGAAAGCCAATGGTTTTACCGATGCGGCTGACTATTACACAAAATGTTCCACTTTGAATTATGTTGATCGGATTGAAACCCGGACTTTTGTGCTCGCAGCACACGATGATCCGTTCATCGATATAGCAGACTACTTAAGAGCAGGTTGGAACAAGAATGTTCATTTGACGTATAAAGAACATGGCGGACATATGGGCTACTTTGCGAAAAAGAAAGACCCCAGATATGGCCATCGTTGGTTGGACCATTACCTGGAATCTGTATTTAAGAAGATCAGTGCGCTTTAAAATTACTTGATTTGGCGAAATATCCACGTTTCATCCCTCTCAATCTTATTAAGACTCGGCCGAGTCAGTAATAATAATTTAACAATCAAAAATAAGCCCTTGAATGCCTGATAGATGATGTAAAGAAACACATTGAAAATGATCAATGCCTTCTTAGTCAATTTGTTGAAAGCCTCACTGAATTGATTCG
>JANOJH010000529.1:0-6692 GCA_031408135.1 Bdellovibrio sp.
GCCGGAATTTTTCAGGTGATTCAGATAGCGGTAGGCCACTAAGTTTGTGACCGGATCGTCGTACCAGCCCTCTTCGGCCAGAGGAACAAACAACGGGCAGGCCTGATTTAAAACTTCGGCCTGCGGAATTAAACTTTTGATTTTTTTTTCGTAATTGCCGGCGGTGATGGTAGCCCGGGTTGCAAGCACTGCGATTTTTTTATTAACGGTTACACTGCAGGCAAGGGCAGCGCCCGGATCAATCACGTTATAAACCGGGCGGCCTTCAAGCGTGCGCTCCGTCACTTGGGTCGAGGCCGTGTTACAGGCCACAATGATAGCCTTAACATCTTTTGAAATCAGGAATTTCATGTTCTGGAGCAAATATTTGCGGACCGTTTCAGGAGACTTCGAACCGTAAGGCAGGCGTGCCGTATCGCCAAGATAAATAAAACTTTCCTGCGGAAAATTTTTGGCCAACTCTCGCAGCACGGTGATGCCACCGATGCCCGAATCAAATACGCCGATCGCGCGGTTATCGAACACCGTGCGCCCTTGATTCAGAAACACCGTTCACTGACATTTCCATGAAATGCGCTTTTTGTTTTATTTCTTCGATTGTAACCGCATTGATGTAACTCATCCCGCTGCGGATTCCGCCGGTCAGTTCATGAATAACATCGGCCACGTGGCCTTTTACATTTACAAAAGTTGATTCACCTTCGGGCGCCATACCCAGCGGCATATCGCCGCGCCATGAAATCTGCGCCTTTTTGGAAGCCATTCCGCGATACTGTTTTCTGCCGTTCATGATGTCGCCCGGGGTTTCGATAGTGCCTGAAAGCATACTGCCGAGCATGATGATGTTGGCGCCGGCCGCAAAGGCCTTGACCATGTCGCCCGAAGTGCGGATGCCGCCGTCGGCAATTACAGGTACGCCGTAAGCTTCTGCAGCTTCGGCACAAAGAGCGATTGCGGTTAATTGCGGAATACCGGCACCGGTAATAATTCGCGTTGTGCACATCGAACCCGGCCCAATACCCACTTTGATGGCATCAGCTCCGGCTTCGATCAAGTCAACAGCGGCATCGGGTGTTGCCAGGTTTCCGGCGATAACTTCAAGGCCAGAAAACGTATCTTTAAGCCATTTTAAAGTATCCATCATGTGAATCGAGTGCCCGTGCGCGATGTCGATCGTCATCAGATTTACGCCGGCCTTAACCAAAGCCGCAGCGCGCTCTTTGTAATCGCCGTTAACACCGATACTGGCCGAAATAATTGTGGCGCCTGCGGCCTTCACTTTCAGAACTTCTTCGACTTGCTGCTCGACGTTCATGAAGCGGTGTAAAATGCCGAGGCCACCCATTTTGTGCATGGCAATCGCCATATTGGATTCAGTCACGGTGTCCATGTTGGCAGACAAAATCGGCGTTTCTAAAAATTTGGTTTTGGTTAAATGAGATTTCAGCGAAGGATCTCTGCGTGATTTCACTTCGGATTTTTTCGGTACCATCAGCACGTCGTCAAAGGTTAAGCCGTGATCGCGGTTCTTAATATCTTTCCAGTTAAACATGAGCGCCATTTTCTACCTCGTTTAGATATTTAATAAATAGTTTTAAGATCACAAAATGAAACAGCAACTGCACAACCGCCGTAACAAACACTAAAAGTGTGGCCGAAAATGGATGCGTCTTGAAAATCCGGTACTCATCAAACATCAAATAAAAGACAAGCGGGATGATTACAAAAAATAATCCGAGCCAGAGTTTAATTTTCCAGAAAAAATGTTTTGAAATTAAAGTTGAGTATTCAAGCGCATCGACTTCGCCGCGCTTATAGCGTTTTGAAAAGAGCACCACGAAAGGCGTTAAAATATAATTTATGTATTTAATCACGCCAGGGAGTAGGAAAACGAAAGACCATAAAAAAGTTTTGCCCCACGCCCGCAACGTTTCGATCAGGCTTAATTCAAAGTTAGCTTCTAAAAATTCCTGCATTTTCTGATTCGTTGTTACCAGCACATAAGCGCAGAAAATCGAAACCAGAACCGGAAAAAATATCGCGCTCAAAATCGAGAGCCCGCCCCACACCCAGATCATGCCGGTTAGCCCGTCTTTTGAGCTGATCAGCACTTCTAGTTTATTCTGGAGCCACTGGTCGCTAAGGCTCGCGAAAAACAGAGCTGAAAAAATCAGCAAAAAATTAGGATTCAGGATGAGTTTAAGGTTGAATTTGTTCACTTGTAGCACAGTAAGAAAGAATTGAATGATAAGCGAGTTCTGTCAATCGAAAGGACTGCGCGCGAGAACAAAAATCGTGACAAAGAGAACCCAAGATATTAGCTTCGTACATTCAGTTCAAACCTAGTTCTAAACACCAGTGCCCTGGTGGCGAAATTGGTAGACGCACAGGACTTAAAATCCTGAGCTTCCAGGAATGGGGCGTGCCGGTTCAAGTCCGGCCCAGGGCACCAATCGTTACGCTGGTCGAACCGCCACGCTTAACGAAATCTGAGATCTTCGGTTCAGTTTTAAAATCTCGAAATTCAGAATTAGCGCCTTGGGCACCATCGGTTCCCGTGGGCGCATATACGCCCACTCTAATTCTTGTTGGATGAAGCTCGGCAAATTTAATCAGATTTGAGTATAACGGCTTTCTTAACTCTATCGGGGTTTGTTCAAGTTTTGCCACAGTTCTTTTAATTTTATCAATCAGACCGTTTTTATGAATGGCTTGGCCCTTTAGGCTGATCGACTTCGACAACAATTCTGCACGTACTGACTTGAACTCAAGGATTTTTTGATTCGTTTCTTTGATTTGCTGATAAAAAGCATCAGCAGAAATATCAATTGGAAGCTCTGCAATCCTAGAAACTAAATTTTGCACGCGCTTTGACTTTGATTCAATATCGCTGTTTAAACTTTTTAGTCGTCCTTCAAGCGCTGGAATCTCGCTGTGGGTACTTTTCGCATAAATTTCTAGCCAGTGCTCGATCGTTTCTGGAACAGCAATTAAATTTTTTAAAGACTTTAAAATCAAATCTTCAATTCTTTCAGCCCGCACGCGCTCTAGCCTGCATCTTTGTAAATGTGTCACGCCATCACTGTTTATTTGTCTCGGGTGTCCGTAGTAGTGGTGTTTTTTATTTTTACCATGAGCAGACTTGCCACCAAGCTTTTTGCCACATTCACCGCAGACAACAAGCTCAGTTAGTGGGTACGCGTAGCGTTTCCATTCATCGGGTTTGTACTTGTTTTTGTTATTGGAAAGCCTTTCTTGAACCTGATTAAAGACTTCAAGATCAACAATTGGTTCCCAACTGGCCTTAACAACTTCCATTTCATTTTTAGATTTTGTGTACTGGCGTAGCCCAATATAAGCCTTATTCGTTAGAATCCGGTACACACTCATCACGGTAAAATGGCCGCCGCCTTTTTCAAAACCGTGTTTGTTGGTGTAGTGTTTTGAAAATAAACCCTTACGAGTTAATTCCCGGCAAGTTTCACGGACGGAACCAATTGTTAAGAAAGTATCAAAAATTTCTTTTACTGTCTTTGCTTCAGTCGGGTGCGGTAACAATTCACCTGCGTTTTTTGGATTGCGATCAAACCCGAGTGGGATACTCCCACCATTCCAAAGCCCGCGCTTGGCACGAGATAACCAGTTTGCAGAAATTCTCTCAGCCGTTTGTTTACGCTCGTACTGCGCAAAATTCATCAGATTAAACACCATCATTTCGCCGCTGGCAGTTGTCGTATCAAACTGCTCACGTAAAGTTATAAAGTTACAACTATATTTTTTTAACAGATCCCAGATCTCGCAAAAATCTCTGATACTTCGCGATAAACGAGATAGCTCAGTTGATAAGATCAGACTTATTCGGCCAGTTCTAACGTCATTGAGCATTCTTTGAAACTCAGGCCGATTCATATCTTTTGCTGATTTATCGTCACAGTAAAAATCTACAATCTGGCCCCAGTTGGCATCTCTGCGATTTTGACCCTCAACGTATTCAATTAATCTTTGCTTTTGAGAAACCAGCGATCCATCTTGAATTCTAGCTTGTTCTTCAGTAGAAACTCGCAAATAAATAGCAATCCGTTTCATTAAGCAGCCTCCTTAGAGATTTGTACTTCATTTTCTACCCTGCACAGCCTATCGTCAATTTCTAGTAACGCTTTAATCATTGCACAAATTCGCCTTTCATACTCAGAGCTACTTACTTCAATATATTCGATTTCAACTGCTTCATTTATTTGCTCATTTCTTCTCTTTCCCTCTTCTTCTATTATATTATTTACTATTACCAAACCTTATTCCTTATCACCACCAACCCAAGTCTTTTCCTTTTACTTATCCCGTCCGTCACAGACCACTTCCCATCGTAGAGGGGGAGTGGTCTGTGACGATCAGACTTGATCAGTGAAGTAAAAGACTTGGGTGTTTTTTTGTAGATCTTTTGAGTAGTTAGCGTCACTAGGCCGCCTCAGTTTTTTGACTCAAGTTTTCGATCAGTGACTGATCAGCACTATGATCATTATTTTTCTGGTTATTTTCAGTTAGTTTTATGCCTGATTCAGCTATTTTAAAATTCCACCACTGGCTAATTTTGGTTTCGCCGGTGCGATCTCTGACAACAGCATTCATCGGATCATTTAAAAACTGATCAAGTTCTGTCACACAAAACAGTTTATTTTTAGAATAATTATTTCTATGCTTTAGATTAAAAAAATCCCATTCCTCAAGCATGCGATTCGCCATCGAACGACTTGGAACCACGTACCAAATGGCATAAATTCCTTCCATCTGAATGTATTTTTTGAAAAGCTCAATGTACCGCTGTCGGTTTTTAAAATGCAGTTCAAGTTCAAGCGCAAAGACTTCGGCGCGAGAATTTAACATCACCGGAATTAAAGCGTCTGGAACAATTATTTTCTTCGATTGATCGTAATGTTTTGATCTCTGCTCCCGCGCACGACGTCTGAGTTGTCCTTCGCCGATGATGTTTTTACCAAGGCCAACTAAGTCTAAAACAATCCGCAGCTGAGTCAAAGTCACATCATGCTCGAGCGTAAGGCGGTTTTTATAGATATCCATATCCTCAAAACCCATAATTGATTTACCTTTTTCAGCCAAGAGCCAGGCATAGACATGATCGGTCATAGGCCCCATTCTTTTGACCATTTTGGCTTTTTCTAGCTCCCGCAGGCGCCTAAAGAAATTAGTTTCTGGAATTTGATTAAAAACTAAAGACTTAATTTGCTTTGAGGACATAACCTCATATTTTGCCAAGAATTCGAATATTTTTTTATCTCGCTCTGAAATTCTGATCACCGAAAACCACCGTAGCTAATGCCGTCAAGGGCTTTTTTTAGGGCGTCCTCCTCTTTACGAGGCCCTGTTTTTTCGAGCCGCAACTGTTCTTGCTGTTTTTTAAATTCTTCTTTTCTTAGTATTTCTTCACGAATTTGATTTTCTTCTGCTGTTTTTCTGTAACCCTCATGGAGCATATTGTACGCGGCAGCTTTTTTATTATGCTCGGCAATGCGTAATTGCTCTTTTTGATTAGCTTCGCTTCTTGCAATTGAATCTTTTACAGATTTAAAAAGCCACCAAAAACTAAAGCCCACGACACCTACAACAGTAATTTTAATAGCCCAAAACTCTAACCAAATAAGCTTACTCGTTAAAATAAAAAGCCAGTTTTTAGAATACCCTCCGCTCTCCCACATCAAAAAATGAATTAGGTTGAAGCTAAATAGAAAAAATACGCACGTCTGCCAAAGTCGTTTTAAAAATTCATCTATAAAAGGCCTCCCTTAGAAGAAGTTATAGGGTGATGTATATCAATAATAATGCCACTTGTTGGGTTATTGATTTTTAATTGCTAAATCAATGAGTTAGATCGAAATTATTTATTTTGTATTAACTCAAAAAATAAAATTTGCATGCGATTACGAACGGAAATATTTTCTTAAAAAATGTTTAAATATTGAATATCAGATGGATTTTTCAGTTATTTGATGTTGTTCGTAGCTACGATGCTTGTTCGCATGATCGCTCCTGAATATTTTTTAGGTGATCAAAAAAATTTAAAACTAAACGATTGCGTATCGAGTGAATATCATACATTTCTCAAATTTGAGAAACTCTTTTGCAAAATTAAGAGCTTTGTTTTCCACATACACAGTTTTTTAGGGAGCCCTCATAATAGGAGAAGTGGGTGGTTTGGTCCCTTTTTAGTAATGCAAATCTTAGCCAATAAAAGCCTAATGCTGGTCAAACCCGCTAATTTTTGCCAATTCAAATATAAGGTACTTTGATGACTGTGCCCGACCTATGCAGATTCCTTTGTCGATCACCATAGAAAATCAAAATAGACACATAACGGCAAGTATTAATTAATTAGTTGCAAAATTGACCGGTGGGAATTAACTATTAAGTAATTAGTAGGAGAATCTATGGCTCGACCTAAAAATAGTGGCCCAACGGAACATGAACTTATCATACTCAATATTCTCTGGGAATATTTTCCGCTGAGTGTGTCTGAAATCGTTGACAAATTTCCTAAAAACCCTGCTCCAGCCTATTCGTCTGTTTTAACTATTGTCCGCCTAATGGAAAAAAAGGGTTATCTCAAACACACGCAGGAAGGAAAGGCTTTTCTCTATAGCCCCCTTTT
This sequence comes from Bdellovibrio sp., assembly GCA_031408135.1. Taxonomy (GTDB): domain Bacteria; phylum Bdellovibrionota; class Bdellovibrionia; order Bdellovibrionales; family Bdellovibrionaceae; genus Pseudobdellovibrio. The sequence goes on from JANOJH010000529.1 coordinate 6,662, forward strand.
GAAACAAGATCATTATAAGAAGAGCGAACTA
>JANOJH010000530.1:0-6228 GCA_031408135.1 Bdellovibrio sp.
CGCTGAAACCCACACTGTCCGTGGTTTGGCAGGATATCGGTGTAACAACTTTCAATTTAACTTCTGGTACGACGCCGCCACCGAGCCAGTACGACAATTTGATTTTTGGCGCCGCGATTAAACAGGAAGTGAGTATTTTCAGCTTCACGCATGCGTTTGAATACAAATTTATCCGCACTACAGGTTATGACCTGAGTAAGAAGTTGCACTTGGGAACTGAAGCCAGCGTCGGACCGTTCGATTTTCGCGGCGGAATAAATCAGGGTTATGTCACGTACGGAGTCGGTGTGGATCTGCTATTTTTTCAGCTTGATGCGGCAGCTTACTCAACTGAGCTCGGCACCTATACCGGGCAGTCGCGCAGCGACCGCTATAGTGTCAGCTTAACTTTTAGCCTGGATTTGGATCAGAGTTTTAAATTAAAGGACATGGATGGTAAAAGGAGAAGACTTAAGCAACGAAGATAGTTATAGTCTTCACCATGCTCGAGTTTTTGAAAGTTAAGAATCCAGATCAGGTGAAATCTCTTCTGAGAACCTACGATCCGCTTCGCGATACCTGGATAGTTTCAGATCTGAAATCCAAACAGGAAATTCAAAGTGCAGCTCTCGAAAAATATAATTATTATACCGACGACGCAATTTTACGTGTCAGCGATTTCTGGCGATTATGGATCAGGCGGATTGAACCCACATTGCAGGTGGTTTCGAGTGATTTCATCAAATCGCTTGTTCAACATTTTGTAGATCATTATGGTAAAAAACTCGAAATTGCCGAGAGTGAGGTTTCTTCGCTGACCAAAGCCGTACAGGAATTCGCACCGATTTTGCTGCTTCCCGGCAGCGACGGAATTCTGGAAGAATGGTTAGAAATGCAACCGACTGATAAAAAATGGGCGCGCTGGTACCAGTTGGCTAAAGTCTGTCTGAATTTTATCGTCTTCGAGAAAAAAGTAATCGATTCAAAGTGGAGTGCCGCTTACCTGCAGACGTTGGATCTTTCGCTTTTGGCCTGGGACCGAAAACTGTTCGTCGATCTTGGCAGTGAACTGAGCTCGGTTGAGATGGGATTATTAAAACACATTTCGCTCTCACAAGAAGTCGTCATCATTACGCCTGATCCCGAATGGACTGTTAAGTTTCCATACTTGCTGAATACCTATAAAGAAAATTTCGGGTATGGCCGCCTGCTCGATAGTGAAAATACCCCCAATGCTGAACTCCTGCCGGCGGCCAGTTTCGTGCGGCTGACAACTCAGCTTGCTGAGGTTAAGTTCGCAGTCTCAAAGATTCGCGAATGGGTCGACGCGGGCGTAGCAATCGGTAAAATTGCGATCATTTCGGCAGACATTGAAAAGTACTGGCCAGTGCTGCAATTCTATCTTGAAGAAGAAGGGCTCACCTACAAAAAAGATCTGGTGGCAAAACTCAACAGCCTCGGCGACATCCAGAATTTGTCAGCGGCGCTCAAAAATGTATCGCAGGATGTTTCATGGGACAGTCTCGAAAAAACTTTTTTTTCAAAAGAGACGGGTAGCGGCCAATTCAAATTTGAAAAGTTTAAGGCACTTTTTTACCAGCTTTACGATGAAGACGATCTTGGTCGCGAGCAAAAAATAAAGAGTCTGTTTTTCAGAAAGGTTGATTTCAGTGCCGAAATCGACCGGGAAGAATTTCTAACGTATCTGGTTAAGACTTGGTTAACTACACCGCAGTCTAATAATAAGAGTGAACTTTTCGAACTCATTTTTAAGGACTTTCTGGTGCAAAGCCTGAACGTTAAAATGAAATTCAGCAGGTGGGTGCAGTTCCTGAAGAACCGGTTGAATCACAAAGAAGTCATTATCAAAAAGGGTCAAAGCAACGGGCTGCAGGTATTACCGCTCATGTCGGCGCACATGTTAGACGTAACGCACCGGCTTTACATCGGATTGAACGATGAATATTACCATAAAAAACAAAGCTCTATGATGTCGTTGAATGATTCAACATTGTTGAAAAAAGATTTTGATCTGGCGGTTGATTTTTCAGAAGAAAGCTATCTCGATTTCAATCTGCGCTGGCAAAGCCTGGCCAAATCCGAAGAGTGTCTGTTTACAACATCACATCTCAGTTTTACCTCGGAAACCCTGAACTCGTCCTTGTTTTTCATCGAACACTCGCCGAAATCCGAAGTAACAGAGCCCGGGCGCACGCGGGTTGATGAACTACAGAAAAATCTAGCGACCTTGAAAAAATCCGATGACACGATACCGCTCAAGTCGCAGGTTTCATTCGAGCGACTATTGCATGATGTAGAATCGTACCAGGGCGTTGTGCCTTCAGAGATTTTTAAAACGCTTTCAGTCAGCGACACCGAAAATTATGCCCAATGTTCCTTTAAACTTTTGGCTTCGAAAGGTTTCCGGTTGCGGGATTACCCTCAGGTTTCGCTCGACCTTGATCCGCGGCAGAAGGGCTCATTGATTCATGCACTTTTCGAATTCTGTATCCAGTTAATCGCCGGCGGTAATTTTGACAATGAAAAAGTGGCCAAATTTTTAGACGCGAAACGGGCTGAATATAATATCTACAGTCAGCAAGACGCCTACTGGAAAATCCAGCAGCAAAAATTTCTGCAAATTGCGCTGAAGTTTTACGAATTTGAGAAGCAGCGGGTCGGCGTTTTTGAAGTCAGCACGGAAAAGTCCATCGAAATGTTTTTCGACCTCGATAAGCAGATGTTTTCAAAAGAAAAACCCGAAAATTACTTCAGTTTCAATGTTCGCCTCGATAGGGTCGATACCCACAAAAAAAATAAGTACAGTATAATTTATGATTATAAGTCTTCAGCGTATCAGGTTTCAAATTTTGCAAGTTGGATAACTGACCAGCAGTTTCAAATGCTTCTCTATATGATTGCCCTTGAGTTTGCGGTCACTGAGAGCTCAAGCGTTAAAGGCGCGCTCTACTACCAATATAAAACCTTTGATCTCAAAAAAGGTCTTATCGCAGAAGATATCGGTATAAACGACTTTGGTCTTACAAAACGTAACAAGTCGTTAATCACTGACGATAAGAATTCAGAATTGCGCCAAAAATTCAACTCAGGTATTACCGACGTGCTGGTGCGGTTGAACAAAAGCGAATTCAGTAATTCTCCGGGAGACCCCGAAATCTGCATTAAATGTGACTGGAGGAAGCTGTGTCGGGCAACACATCTGATGTAGTGAATTCTGGCTTCAGGTCCCAGTTTATTTTTGCCGGCGCAGGTGCCGGGAAAACAACAAAGCTGATTAAAACCTTTTTGGAGTTCGTTCGCGAATTCAAAGCTGTCAACGGCTTTTACCCAAAAGTCGTTATGACGACCTTCACCCGAAAAGCAACTCAGGAAGTTAAAGAACGGCTATTGGTCAGCGCACTTGAATCCGGTGAAAAAGAAATTTTTCAGTATATCAATAAAAAATCATCCGTTCACATATCGACAATTCACGGGCTGCTCAGTATTTACCTGTCGCAGTTTGCCGAAAGAATGAAATTTCCGCAGGAAATAAAGATAATTGATCAGGCACAAATTGATCGACGCCTGAAAAAACAAATCAATGAACTTCTGAAAACGCGTCCGCAGTACCTTGAACTGATGGAAACCTATACATTTCAGCAACTGGTTGAGTTTGCAGATCAGGCCCTGAATTTCAAGGCACAGAACCGGGATTTCGGATTTGTCAGAAAGTCTGAATTACATAAAATTGCACAGCAGAAAAAACAAGAAATCATCGACGGCATTAAAAAAATATTTTCGCTAGTAACCGTAATTCCTACCGCCTGGAACGAATACTTTTCTTTTCTACAGGGGCTCTCAGTGTTGCTTAGTCGGAATGATGAAGCCGGATTTTTTGAAATGTTGCAGAACGCCCCAAAAAAACCGAATTGGTCGGCCGCTAAACCGGCGTTTGAATCTGCTGCCAACGGAATCCTTGAAGACCTCAGGGAAAATCACTTCAAAGAACTGTTCGACACGCAAGAATTCATTTTAAAGCACGAAAATCTGAACCAGCTTTTCTTTAGTTTTTTGAATGAGCTGTCGGTGATTTCATTGCAACACAAACAGAATACCGGCGAACTCAGCATTGCCGACCTCGAGAATCTATCGTTGCAGCTCTTAGAACAATATCCTGAAACGGCAATTGAGTTCTCGGAAACGTGGCATTACTTTATGATAGATGAGTATCAGGATACCTCGCCCTTGCAGGTGCGTATTCTCAATCAGATCATCAGAAATAAGCCATGCTTTATTGTGGGTGATCCTCAGCAGAGTATTTATCTTTTCAGGGGCGCACGTTCCGAAGTTTTCAGCGAAAAACTTAATGAAATGAAGCAGAAAGACGCCGAAATTATTTTTCTCGAAACAAACTACCGGTCTGAGCCGCGCCTGATGAATTTTATTAACGGGTTTTTTACCAAATTCAGTCCCCAATTCAGGCCGATGCTGGCAAAGGAACAGAAGCCCGAAGTCAGGGGTTTAGGTAACGACGCGTTCTATATCAAAACCGGCAATCAGGTAAATGCGGTGCTCTTTCATATTCAAAATCTCATTCGGCTCGGCATCAACCCGCAAGACATCTGTGTACTTTCAAGAAGTAACAGCAAGCTGGTTGATATTGCACTTAAGGCCGGTAAGGCCGGTGTGCCGGTGCAGTTGCAGACGGCTGGTGGCTTTGAAGAAAAGCGCGAAATTCTTGACCTGATGGCATTCAATAAATTTTTGAATAATCCGCACGATGACGAAAATCTGGTAACTCTTGTCAGAAGCCCGTGGTTTTTTGTAGATGATGCCGAAATTCTGCGGCTTGCTCAGAGCCCCATCGCCAGAAAACAATCACTCTGGGCCGCCTTAGCAGCGTCTGAGCATCCGCAAAAATCGAATTTGCTGAAGTTTCTGAATCTTTACGATATGGCGGGGTCGCTGCAGACGACAAAGCAGTTTCTTTTTGATACCTCTTTTGTTTCGTTTTCGGAATTCTACGACAAAACCGGCAAGCGCGAAGCAAATATTTTTAAATTCATGATTAGTCTGGCGCAGGCCGAAAGCACGCCGGGGTTTTCACTGGGTCTTTTTCTCGAAGAACAATTTCAATCATTGCAGTCTGATCTGGGTTCTTCAAAGGCAGAAGCCCAACCGGTTGTGCAGCCGAACTGCGTTTCATTGATGACTGTACACGCCTCAAAGGGTTTGCAGTTTAAACACGTGATTGTCATTGGATTTGCCGAGAAGCCTTCGATTTCGAACGCTCAGAAACTGACATTTGATGAAGGATCGCAGCAATTCAGTCTGGCGGTTCTCGATGATGAAACGGCCAAACATCGGTCTTCCGGCTGGGCCAATGGAATAAAAGACAGATTTAACGAAAGAGAACTTCTCGAGAATGAACGTGTGCTTTACGTTGCGATGACCCGCGCGATCGAAAGTTTAAGTCTCGTGGCAGAAATTGGCAAACGCGATCCGGTTCAGAAGAGCTGGTATAAAAAATCAAATTGGCCAATCGAGCCCGGAGCCGTCGTCGCTGAAGGATACAGCGCCGTTAGCGTTACTTATGACGAGGCACCTGCAGTTGCCGTCGAAAGCTCGCAGGAGGGTGCAGATGTCAGAGCCCGATTTCTGCCGCCAGTCGAAGGCGTAGCCGGTTCAGAATCAGTCACGGAATTGATCAAAAACAAAAACCAAGGTATCTCGGAATTAAATTATGAAAAAACCCTGCTTAATCTCAAAAAGGCCCAGCGGGGTTCAGACCTCCATCGGTTATTTGAATCTTTAAAGTATCTTTCTCCTGAACAGCTGCTTCCGCAGTTGAGCGAAACCGACCGCAAAAATGTGACGTATCTTTTGGAACAGCAAGAGCTGAATCTGAAAGAAATAATCCGTTTGGGGCATAATGAATGGGGTTTCGGGCTCCAAACTAAATCCAGGCTGATTCAGGGGCAGATCGATTTATGGTGCGAGCTTGAAACCGAAGTGCATGTGCTGGATTATAAAACCGGAAGTTCGGCCTATTCTGAAAAGGCCTTCGACCAACTTTCGTTCTACACAATGGCATTATTCGAAATGAAAATGTTCGGACCCGGTAAAAAAATAATCCATTCGGTGATTTATCCCGCTGAGGGCCTGATAAAGAAAAAAGCTTATGAAAATTTTGAAAGTTTTCATAAGCTTTTGAATCCTGCGCTTCGCGAACTGTTCTGACTATCTGCC
>JANOJH010000601.1:0-2929 GCA_031408135.1 Bdellovibrio sp.
ACCAGGGTGATCCAAGTGTAGGCTTCCAAAATTTTCCCCACAGCAACGTGTGTTGTCAATTTTTTATCTGCTGCAAGGGGCTGCATAGTTTGGTTGTTAACCAAAACACCTTTATATGCCACATTCCATAAACCATCCATATTAGAAGGATTGTAAGCCACCTGGTAGCGGTAGCCTGCGGTCAAGGCTTGCATGCGTACCAAAGGGTCAACGGTGCCCGCAGCCGAATGGAAGAAGTCGGCAAAATTCAATTGAACCGAATTCATTATTAAGTCAACATCCGCACCGGACACACTTACCTGATTGGGGTTTTGTAAATCTCCATCCAGACTACACGCTGTAGCCAGCAGGAGAAGAAATATTCCTAATTTTTTATTTATCCTATTCATGTCTTTATTGTTTAGAAATTGATCTTTATGTTCGCACCATACCTTCTAGCAGAAGGGCCGCCCAGGAAATCAAAACCTGCACCATTACCGGCACCGTAGGCAGTTCTGTCGAAGTCAGCTTTTGCATACTTGGGGGCGTTAATAGCACTGAACCATAAATTGTTGCCTACCGCGGAGATATTTATGGAACGGAGTTTCAGTTTAGAAACCCATGCTTTTGGCAACGTGTAGCCCAGGGATATTTCCCTGAAACGAACCCGGCTTGCATCGTAAACACCTCTATCGCTGGCACTGCCGCCAACAATTGTATTATTAAAGAACACTCCGGCAGTGGTTAACGGAATGTTGTTAGGGGTATAACCGGTAACTTTTCCACTCCCGTCAGTTTGCTCAATAACCCCGGGCAGGATCAATGGAAGGGTTGGATCAAAATTCTCCAAGTCCTTAGATACTCCACGACCAATCATAGTTGCCGCGCTGTAAGAGAATATCTGTCCGCCACTTACATAATCCCATTGCATTCCGAAAGTAATAGATTTGTAAGAGAGGCTGGTGATCAGTGAACCAAACCATTTAGGATTGGGATCAGCGATAACACCTATATCGTTGGATACCTCATAGCTACCCGTAGAACTTACGATCAAATTTCCATCTGGATCTTTAGGCACATAAGTACCCTGAATAACATTCAGGGGCTTACCTTCGATAGCGAAATTTCCCAGGTTTGAAAATCCTGAAACTAATATTGACTTAGAACCATCAGGCAGCGACTTTACCAACGACACGTTTTTGGTAAAGTTACCTGTTATATCCCATGTCCAGTTACTACTGCGAACTGGTGTTACCGTTAATGCAGCTTCAAAACCTTTATTTGAAATTGTACCGGCATTTATAAAAGTCGAACCAAAGCCGGTAGAATAATCCAGCGTTCTTTGTATAATCTGATTTTTGGCATTGCGATCGTAATAAGAAACATCCAACCTGATCCTTTTGTCAAACAGTTGAGCTTCTATACCAACCTCTGCCTCTGTTAAAAGTTCTGGTTTCAAGCTAGGGTTAGCAAGCAAAGCAGGCAATGCAGCTGTAATCACAGCGGTTGTACTTGACCCATCTACCCTAGCCTGAGAATTCAAGTTGAGGTATGGCCTTGTGTTATAGGGTGTACCAAAATTGGCAGAGCTTCCATAGGCAGCACGAATCTTTAAGAAATCCAACACATCAGCAGCAAAGTTGGGAAATGCGGCTGTCGGAAGAAAGGCGATACTGCCACTTGGGTAAAATTGCGATCTGTTTTCCTTCTCCAAAACAGAAGCCCAGTCATTTCTGGCTGACAAGCCTAAATACAACATATTCTTATATCCAAGGTTTGAATCAAAGAATACGCCTTGAATGGCACTGTTCGTTTGATAGTTTAGTTGGTCACCTCTCCAGGTCCTGGGCAGGGTGCTGGTGAAGTTTCTGTGCTCCTGCAAACCAAAAACAACCTGACCTAAACTCTCTAATCCTTCCTGGCGATAATTGTTCTTTCTATAGTTATATCCAATCACTCCACTGATGTTCAAATCAGAACTTAAGTCTTTATTGATATTTACCAACACCGAATGATCCTGTACAGTGCTAATACCTGTGGTGGTGCGGAAAGCACCGGGGGTAAGGGCTTGGCTAAATCCGGCATCACCACTCTTATTGTTATAATATGTTTGAAATTCTGAATACGTATCATAACCCAAACGATAGGAAGCATTTATCCAGTCAGCTAATTTATAATTCAAACTGGAGCTGGAAAAGAAACGGTTCGTAACGTTGGTTTGACGGGCATTTTCCAAAATCCAGCGAGGGTTCGTAATCCCTTTTGTATTGCGATAATACACGCTTCCTTTGGTTACCGGATCCTCCCATGGCCAGTTCATCAAATCAATGTTGCGGGGAGTAAAAAACAAGTTCGCAAAAACGGATGGGCCACCACCAAAAGTGTTTGAAGCATCACCTGCTGCCGTAGGGGGTGTTTGAAAATCAGTTTTAGCAAAGTTGAATGTATTGGTTAAGGTTAATTTATCCGTCAACTTTGCATTTCCTCCGAAAGAGAAATTGTCGCGTTTTACACCATTGTTTTTTACAAAACCAGTCTCATCGAGATGACTGTAGCTGAAGTTCAGGTTTCCAAACTCAGTTTTCGAATTCAATGTCAAGGAGGTTGTTGAGGAAGACCCGGTTTTGAAGAAATCCTTTACGTTATTAGGGGCTGCCGTTGGAATATAACCAGGAATGGTTTGACCCGGCAATAAAGTTGCTCCAGAAGTCTGAAATTCAGGGAATTGAGGGAATGTATTTCTGTGCTCATAATACGGATGGTTAAACCGCTGAGGCACCCCATTAAATAAAGGACCCCAGTTGCTATAAAATTCACCATAAGCACCATCAAAACCATTGGCCCACTTATTTTGAAACTCAGGTATAATGGCTTGAACAGCGAAATAAGATTGTGTTACGGAACCTTCAAATTTGTTCTGCTGGCCCTTGGAAGATCCGGTTTTTGTCGT
>JANOJH010000667.1:0-12099 GCA_031408135.1 Bdellovibrio sp.
GGAAACAAACGTTCCGTAACCGCAATTTTATCGCTAACCGCGATGGTTGATATGTTTACGGTACTTGCTGTATTTCTTTTACAGAATTACAACACCACTGGCGAAATTCTTTATATACCGAAAGAAGTGACGCTTCCGAAAGCCAATCGGGTCATCGACCTTAAGCCTTCGTTGGTTGTTACAATTTCTCCTAAAGAGATTTTGATTGATAAAACACGGATTGCCAGTTTTGAAGAAGTTCGAGATTCAAAAAGCTGGGTAATCCCGAGTCTTCGCGACCAAGCCCGGATTTACCTTGAGAAAGCAAAGGCTGACCAGGAAGCCAAATTGCAGTCTAAGCTTGCAAAGGTGGTCAGCAAGACCCTCGGTGACGAGCCTGTAGACCTCAATGCGTGGAAGAAAGTCACGATTCAGGCAGACAAAACGATTGATTTTCTTACATTGAAAAAGATCATGTATTCGGTGTATGAAGCGGGCGGAGGTCCGATCAATTTTGCAGTATCTAAAGAATTCAATAAACAAGATGCGACTGCAAATTCCGAAACTAAATAAGTACACATTTCTATTCATTTTACTTGTTGTTTTTGTCTTTATTGAAATCGTTGTAATGTCGCCAAGTCAGCTCGAAAAAAAAAATGAAGATTTTGTCGAGCCTGATAAGTTACTTGTTTTAAATCCAGAAATTAAAAAAGACGTCATCGACCAGAAGATGCGCGGAATTCAGCTTTTTGAAAAAAGTGAAGGCGACAAAGGCTATAAACTTTTCGCCAGCGAAGCGGTCGGTACGTCAGATCTCAAATGGGTTTTGAAAACTGTTAAAGTTCAGTTTTTTACAGAAAACAGATCAAATTATACGGTTACCGGAGATGTTGGTGAAACCGATGGAATCAGTAAAGATATTGTGATTCGCGGAAACGTAACCACGACAAGTGCCAACGGCTTTCTTTTTAAAACGGACACGCTCAGGTATTCGGCACAACAGAAAATAATGACCAGCGTCGATGCGGTGACAATGGAAGGCCCCCCTGATAAAGACGGAAAGGGGTTTCGCCTGACCGGTGAAAAACTCTTGGTTGATCTGGCTAAAAACAAGATGTCAATTCTGGATAAAATTTTGACGGTAAAGGTTATAAATGACAAAAACTTCAGATTGACTGCGGTTCGAGCTGATTTTACCAATCAGAATCAGGAAGCAACGTTCTCGGGAGACGTAAAGATGAATTTAGGAACGTTCTATGTGCATGCTCCCTTGGCTCATTTTATTTATTCGGCTACCACTAAGTCCCTGGTAAAAATTCTGCTGAAGAACGGTGTAGGTTTTGTTGAAGGCGATCGAAGTGGTACCTGTAACGAGCTTGAAATGGATCTTGCAGAAAATAAGATGACCCTCAGGGGGCAACCGAAAGTCCAGCAGGGTGAAGATGAAATCCGAGGGCAAGAAATCGTCTTTATTGATGGCGGAAAAAAAGTTAAGATAAATAAAAGTAATAAAGAAGGTAAGAATAAATGACCCCAGCGAAGAATAAGCTGAAAATTGTGAAGATTTCAAAACAGTTCGGCAACCGAAAGGTTGTGCAGCAGGCTTCGTTTGAAATTGAATCAGGTCAAGTTGTCGGTCTTTTGGGCCCGAATGGAGCCGGTAAGACAACTTCGTTTTATATGGTGGTTGGGCTTATTAAAGTTGATGAGGGCGAAATCTGGCTGAACGATCTTAATATCACTGGTTTTCCGATGTTCAAGCGAGCACGTGCGGGTCTCAGCTATCTGGCGCAGGAACCGAGCATCTTCCGGAAATTGACTGTTGAAGAAAATATTCTCGTTGCACTCGAAGCTCACGACTACAGCGCACAGGACCGTCGCGAGCGCCTCGAGTCCCTGCTGCAGGAGTTTCGGATCAATCACCTGCGCGAATCAGCAGGGTATGCCCTTTCTGGCGGTGAAAGACGAAGAGTTGAGATTGCGCGTGCATTGGCCGGTTCGCCTAAATTTCTGCTGCTCGACGAACCCTTTGCCGGTATCGATCCGATTGCAGTAATTGATATCCAGAATATCATCCGTGAGCTTAAGGCCAAAGGTATAGGAGTTCTGATAACAGACCACAACGTGCGTGAGACTTTGGGTATTTGCGATTATGCTTATATTTTGAAGGACGGACAAATTCAAGTTGCCGGAACTTCTAACGAAATTGCAAATTCAGATTTGGCGAAGAAGTTCTATTTAGGTGAAAATTTCCGCTTGTGAACCAGATCTTATTTAAGAGGTATTAATGGCACTCAGACAGACGATGAATTTAAGTCAAAATTTGGTCATCACGCCGCAGTTGCAGCAGGCGATCAAACTTTTGCAGATGTCACGTCTCGAACTTGAGTCGCAAGTTCGGAATGAGCTCGAAGAAAATCCGATACTTGAGGAAGCCGAAGTTTTAAAAGAAGAAGATTTTCAGAGAACAAAGGAAGCCGAAGAGCAAACCGGCGATTCAAGCGAAATCAAGGTCGAAACCAGCTCGAGCGAAAGCGTTCAGGATCCCCAGAAGCAGGATGAGTTCGAATGGGAATCCTACCTCGAGACTCAACACAAGGCACCGCGGGAAGCTTCGCACGGCAACGAAGAGATAATGAATTATGAAAATATTATTTCGTCTACTCAGACGTTGCATGATCACCTTTATTGGCAGGTCAAAATGACCGGCTTTGCCGATCATGAAGAGAAGGCCGCTGACGCTATTATTGCGCATATCGATGACGATGGTTATCTGAAAGTACCACTGGCTCAGATCGTAGAAGAAGAAAATCTTGCTCTTGATGATTTAGAGGATGCCCTCAGTCTGATCCAGGAATTTGATCCGCCGGGAGTCGGCGCCCGGGATTTAAAAGAATGTCTGTTGATACAGGCCAAAATTCTCGAAGAAGATACCAACGATTTGGTGCTCCTGATCACTTCGCATCTGAAAGATCTCGAAAAAAAGAACTATGAGGCCATTGCAAAAGGCTTGAATCGTTCAATGGAAGAAGTTATTGAAATCTGTAAAATTATCTATGCGATGGAGCCGAAGCCGGGAAGAAGTTACTCCGGCAATGACATTCAGTACGTCACTCCTGATGTTTATGTTTATAAAGTCGGTGATGATTATGTGGTATCACTAAACGAAGACGGCTTACCGAAACTTAAAATTTCAAATTACTATAAAAACATGCTCAAGGGCGGGGCTAATCCCTCGGGCGACCAGAAAGCCACAGAATACATTCAGGAAAAACTGAAGTCTGCCGTCTGGCTGATCAAATCAATCCATCAGCGTCAACGCACTATTTTTAAAGTTACCGACAGTATTGTGAAACACCAGAAAGAATTTTTCGAAAAGGGTGCGGGTTTTCTTAAACCGATGGTCTTGCGCGATATCGCCAACGACATTGGAATGCATGAATCAACGGTCAGCCGGGTTACGACAGCGAAGTATGTTCATACTCCTCAAGGTATTTATGAGTTAAAATATTTTTTTAATTCAGGTATCAGTTCTTCACAGGGCGGAGAAGATCTGGCCTCTGAATCTGTTAAACTGAAACTGAAAGAACTTGTTTCAAAAGAAGACCCTAAAAAACCTTTATCTGATCAAAAGCTGGTTGATTTGCTGAAAAAAGAAGGTATTGATATAGCCAGAAGAACAGTGGCCAAATACCGCGACGTCTTGAGAATTTTACCTTCAAGTCAGCGTAAAAAATATTTTTAATATTGGTCTCAGAAAGTCTTTCGATGAATTATAAATCCCTGATCTATGATATTCCGGATTTCCCTATAAAAGGTGTCCTTTTCAGGGATGTCTCACCTTTACTTCAGAACGCCGAAGCATTTTCGGCAGTGGCCCGCGACTTCGCAAAACTGATCGATCTCAAGAATGTCGACGTGTTTGTTGGAATCGAATCCAGAGGTTTTATTTTTGCCGCACAGTTGGCCAGCCAGTTTAATAAAGGTTTTGTTCCGCTCCGAAAAGCCGGAAAGCTTCCACCGCCGGTTATCCAGAAGTCTTATAAGCTTGAATATGGTGAAGCCACTCTTGAAATGGCACCAACGGCAAAACCATCTAAAGTTGTTATTTGCGATGACGTTCTGGCAACAGGTGGAACGCTGAAAGCTTCGCTCGAGCTGTGTCACAACGCAGGCTATGTCGTAGAAGACATTTTGGTTCTGATCAATCTTACCTTTTTGAATGAAATGAAATTCAAGGATCAGACAATTAAATCTCTGATTCAGTACTAAAACCTCAGTAAAAAAATCTGAAAAACAATTAAAAAGTAGTAAAAGTATTACAGTTGAACAATGTGTAAACACTGATTTTTGTATAAGGAATAGTCGTCTCAATTTGAGTTGAATAATAATCAGAATTTTATCGAAAAATCAATCGCTGTAACTAATCTTTAGTCTAGTTGCTGCCGATACATTACCTACAGCAACTCAATCAAGAGTTCTATGACTTTAAGGCCTAGAAACAGCGCCTAAGGAGCTATTCATGAAATCAAACTTCACTTTCAAGCATCTAGATTATTCAGAGTCACTCGTTGACTACACGAACACAAAACTAGATGAGATTGGACAGTTTTTGCTGAAAGACGGGCGTAGTAATGTTTTCTATTCCAAAAACCAGCATGAATTTGTTGTGGAAGTTTCAATTAATACCAAACAGAAATTTTTTAAAGCCACCGCGACGGCACCTGATGTGTATGTAGCTGTGGATTTACTTGTGGATAAGCTTGAGAAGCAATTCCTGAAAATTAAAGAAATTTATGTTGATCACAAAAAGCCACATTTATCAAAAGAAGGCAAACTTCGCGATTACAACAGCCAGTTTGAATTCCAGCCGAAATGGAAAAGAACCGGTTAAACCGGTTCTTTCTCGCTTTCAAAAATGAGTTGGAAATTAAGGAATTGCGGACTCATCGGTTTCGCCCACAACTCCCGGGCCACGGCGGTGATAGTTCGCATATTTTTTATTTGCCCGGTCTTTTAATTTCACCAGTGATGTATTGATAAATCCGGCAAGTTCTGCCACAAACGTCGCTTCGTTATAGCTGGTGGTATTACGACCGAACTTAGTTTTAACAGGTCTCCAGCCGCCGGCATAAGAAAGCTGATTCAGGCTGTTCAACTGTGTATGGTTTCCAGTTACTGCTTCGATCTGGGTAAGTTCCGCTTCAGTTGCGCTTCCAAGGAAAAGCATCGCCTCTTCAGCTGTCATATTTTTTTCCTTAAAGTATCTTGCAATTGTAGACTCATATCCGGTCCGGAACGTATCGACTGACTCCCACAAAGTGGAAGTCATAGCGTATCGACGGTCATTGATCGATCTTGACGTGTGCATGTTGACTGCGAAGTAATACGGGTGCCCGTAAGAGTAATGCAAGTGGTACATGTCGTGATTTCGTAAACCGATTGCCCAGCTGTTATTGGCATAAAGGCCGCGAATTTCCACCCAGCTCAGGAAGCCGCCATCTTGCGGAAGGTCCCGGTAACCGGCTGTTCCATCAACATACGATTCAACGAGGTCATGGATCTTATCTACATGCAAAGTGCTTTTCTTTCCAAATACCGGAAGGTCTTCGCCGGCTTTAAATTCAGATATTTTAAAATTTTCCAGCCGTAAGACTGATTCTGCAATCAGATAAGTAACCATTTTGGTCTGAGCCGGATTTAAATCGCCGCCTGCCGCATTCAGAACATCGCGACCGACTTCAGCCATTTTATTTGATCGCTCAATCGAAGGTGTTCGTGAATTGCCTTTGATAAGCCCGGCCGCGCCTTCGATAATATCAGAAATTTTAGTAGCATCGAGTTCCCACTCGTATTTTTCAAATACTTTTTTCAGTTTCTCAATTGTAGGGGCTTTAAGTTTAATTTTATCGACACCCTCTAGCCGGCTGACTTGAAATCCGTTGCTTTCTGAACGAGCGCTTTCTTCAACCATTGCACGGATATTACAGCGTGCGGCAGCTTCGGCGTTAGAACTATAGAGGGTTCCGGTGAGTGCGAGTTGCAGCGCAATCGCAATTGAAAAAATATTTCTCTTTAGTAGTTTGCTCACAATTTCTCCATTTTTTTAAATAACATTATAAAATTCGATCCGATGTGTAACCCAAAATTTGAAAACAAAGTAGTGTCATGATTCTTTACAGATAAAAAAGTAAAAATTCTTTTTAAAGTTTATCATTAGAAGTTGTTGATCAAACTTTTTACAAGCGAGAGAATTTTACCTGCGGCTACGAATTGAATTCAATCTTTCCAAAAAGCGTTGTACATGAAACTAAACCATGAATGTATCAATTGTACTATTTACATTATCTTTACTCTCAGCTTTCAATGCATTTTCCGCAGCCAGCTGTGGCGTCCTTTTCAGAGGTTCGCCCTCAGCTATGCTGACTGAAAATCAAGTCACTGAGCTTATTGATAAATCTAAAGCTTACCAAGATAAACGTAATAAAGACTGGGCCGAGCGGAATAAATGTCTTTGTTGCCATACCTCTTTACCTTATGTACTGGCGCGCGGACTTGATGCGGGATCTAAGGTGAATTTTGATAAATTTAAAGCTTTGGCAATTGAAAAGGTCGAAAATCCAGAGGCGCGGCCATGGTACCATGCCGACGATGCAGGTCGTAATTCAAAGCCGACAGAAGCCGTTCTGAACGCGTTAACTTTGCTGATGCACGACATTTCCAGCCAATTGCCGTTACAGGCAATAACACTAAAAGCGGTCGACAGCATTTTTGTTACTCTTGAACCCAATGGCCGGCTTCATTGGCTCGATTTCAACCTGCAACCTTTTGAGTCTAAAAAAGGTGAACTCTGGGGTAATTCAATGGCTTTACTCGCAGTTGAAATTGCAAAAAAGCATTCTTCCTTTGAACCACCTGCAGAGAAGTATGCAAAACTCAAAGCCTATGTCTTCGGGCAAAAGGATCAGCTTAAAACTCAAGAAATGGCCGTGCTACTGTGGGCAAATTCCTACGCGACAACCGGAAAATTTCTCACGTCGGAACTTTCGAGCCAATTTGTAAATCAAATTATAGAAGCCCAAAATCCAAATGGCAGCTTTTATCAGAAGACGGTTTTGGGCTACGGCAACAAAACAGAAAATATTTATGCAACGGCAGTTTCACTGATCGGTATGGTCAAAGCGGGTTATGGCAATCATCCCTCGGCTCATAAGGCAGCTCAATGGCTTGCCGACAGTCAGGCTACCGGAAATTTCCTCCAAATGGGTGAAGGCACAGTCCTCTGGAATGCGATTTCTCTAAATCGAACAAATTCACTTCTTAACGACAGGTTCGCGAGCGATTATTCGACATCGTACTCTGTGCTGGCATTATCTTTCTATAAAACACACGTTCTTCACTTAGTGGAGCATTGAGCTTGAAATAATTTCTGCTAAAATGCTATTTTTGGCGAAGGCCAGCACTCCGGTTTTTTTCGGATATGCCTTGTTCTTCCATATTTTTTTCGAATCTACTGGTTTAGGCTGGTTTCAGCCTTTGTCTGACCGGCGTATTGTAGATCTTTTGGCAATCAGGGCACTCGTTCTAGTCCTTTCTGGAAACGGAGCCATTCTTCCCGCAATTTTATGGTTATGTAAGTCCACCACAAATGCTGCCCTATATGTGGGCATCGAAGGTGGTTTCGGGCTATTGTTTATTGACCCTGGCTGATGGTTTGAGTTACGTTTTGTAATTCGAAAAAAACCTCTTGGCGAGCCAGGAATAACCCTAAAATCGAGGACATTAATTTGAAAAATTTTATTTTTACCAGCGAATCCGTTTCCGAAGGACATCCTGACAAAATGGCTGATCAGATCAGCGATTCAATTTTGGATAAAATTCTCGAGCAAGACCCTAAGGGCCGAGTGGCTTGCGAAACTCTTTTAACCACGGGTCTGGTGGTTGTTGCCGGTGAAATTTCAACGACTGCAAAAGTAAATTTTTCTGATGTGGCTCGCGAAGCAATTAAAAAAATCGGTTACGATGACTCGGCAAAAGGCTTTGATTATAAAACCTGTGCGGTCATGGTGGCAGTTGGTCAGCAGTCGCCGGATATTTCAATGGGTGTAAAAGAAACCGGAGTTGATGAACAGGGCGCAGGCGATCAAGGTCTGATGTTCGGTTATGCAACAAATGAAACCCCGGAACTCATGCCGCTAACATTGTCGCTGTCGCATAAATTGGTACGCGACCTGGCTACGATCAGAAAAGCCAACAAGGTTAATTGGCTAAGACCTGATGCTAAATCGCAAGTGTCTGTTCAGTATGAAAATGGTAAAGCCAAACGTATTGATACGATCGTCATTTCCACCCAACATGCCGAAGATGTCTCGCTGAAGCAAATTCAGGAGTTCATCATGGAAGAATTGATCAAGAAATCGATCCCGACTGAGTGGGTCGATAAAAATACTAAGTTTCATATTAATCCGACCGGACGATTTGTAACAGGTGGCCCAATGGGTGACGCCGGTTTAACCGGCCGAAAAATTATTGTCGACACCTACGGCGGCCATGGCGCGCACGGTGGCGGTGCGTTCTCAGGCAAAGATCCTTCTAAAGTAGACCGTTCGGCTGCCTATGCCGCGCGCCATGTTGCTAAGAATATTGTCGGAGCAGGTCTGGCAGAAAAATGTCTTGTTCAGGTAGCTTATGCGATCGGCGTGGCCGAACCCGTCAGCATTTCGGTTAATGATTATGGTACCAGTACTGTCGGTTGTGAAAAACTTGAAAAAGCGGTTCGGGCAGTCTGGGATCTTCGACCGGCAAGAATCGTAAAAGAATTTAATTTATTGAAACCTATCTATGCGACAACGGCGGCCTATGGGCACTTCGGTCGTGAAGAAAAACTCAATGATGGCTTTTTCACATGGGAAAAAGTTAATAAAATTGAACAACTGAAAGAAGCGCTTAAGTAGTGGATCCTAAATACATCCGTAATTTTTCAATCATTGCCCATATCGATCATGGAAAATCAACGTTGGCGGACGCTCTGCTTTCGTTTACCGGTGCCCTTTCGGACCGCGAAAAGAAGGATCAGTTTCTCGATAACATGGATCTTGAAAAGGAACGTGGTATTACAATTAAGGCGCAAACAGTCTGCCTGAAATACAAGTCAAAAGTTGATGGCGAAATCTATCAGCTGAATTTGATCGATACTCCGGGGCATGTGGATTTTTCTTATGAAGTTTCCCGGTCGCTTGCAGCCTGTGAGGGCGCCATTCTTGTTGTTGATGCCGCTCAGGGTGTAGAGGCCCAGACGCTGGCCAACGTCTATCTCGCGATGGAAAATAATCTTGAAATTATTCCGGTACTGAACAAAGTTGACCTCCCCACTGCCGACCCCGAAGGTGTAAAAAAACAGATCGAAGACACTGTCGGGCTCGACTGCACCGACATTATTCATGCCTCTGCAAAAGAAAAACTGGGCATTGAAGAAATACTCGAAGCTGTCATAGCAAAAATTCCACCGCCAAAAGCAAATCGCAATTTAACCCCTCGGGGCCTGATTTTCGATTCGTGGTTTGATGCCTACCAGGGCGTCGTTATTTTAATCCGCGCTATTGATGGTATCATTAAAAAAGGCGATCGCATCCGGTTCATGGCAACTGAAAAAGATTATGAAGTTCTGCGAATGGGCAAATACACGCCATTTCCGGAATTTGTCGATCAACTTGATTCCGGCGAAGTCGGATTCATCATTTGCGGAATCAAAGATATTCGCGATGTAAAAGTCGGCGACACTGTGACATCTTCAAAAAATCCGGCGACCGAGGCCCTTGCCGGTTTCCAGAGAATAAAGCCAATGGTTTTTGCCGGAATTTTTCCGGTTGTCGCAAGCGAATATCAGAATCTGAAAGCGGCGCTTGATAAACTTTGTTTAAATGACTCATCACTGACTTTTGAGATCGAAAAATCATTAGCGCTCG
This sequence comes from Bdellovibrio sp., assembly GCA_031408135.1. Classification (GTDB taxonomy): domain Bacteria; phylum Bdellovibrionota; class Bdellovibrionia; order Bdellovibrionales; family Bdellovibrionaceae; genus Pseudobdellovibrio. The sequence goes on from JANOJH010000667.1 coordinate 9,945, forward strand.
GCTTCGGCTATCGTTGCGGATTCCTTGGACTGCTCCATATGGAAATCGTGCAAGAGCGGCTTGAACGCGAATTTGATCTGAATTTAATTACAACGGCCCCGACCGTTGTTTACCGGATCACAAAGTTCGATGGCACTGTTATGATGCTTGAAAATCCTTCCGGCATGCCAGAGGAAACCCAGATTATTAAAATGGAAGAACCTTACGTTAAGGTAACCTTGCATTCGCCAACCGAGTATATCGGCGGCCTGCTGAAGCTTTGCGAAGATAAGCGTGGAGTTCAGATCAAAATGGACTATATAACTGAGAAAAAAGTAATAATCGAATATAAGCTGCCGATGAACGAAATGGTGATGGACTTCTATGACAGGCTCAAATCCATAACCAAAGGTTATGCTTCTCTTGAATACGAATTTCTTGATTTCGAAGAAGCTGAACTTGTAAAAATGGACATTCTCATCAATGGCGAAAATGTCGATGCTCTTTCTTTGATTTTACATAAATCAAAAGCTCAGACGCGCGGAAGATCGCTCGTTGAAAAAATGAAAGAGCTCATTCCACGCCAACAGTATCAGGTTGCCATTCAGGCTGCTATCGGGGCAAAGATCGTTGCCCGTGAAACCATCGGAGCCATTAAAAAAGACGTGACGGCCAAGTGTTATGGTGGTGACATATCTAGGAAAAGAAAACTTCTCGAAAAGCAAAAAGAAGGCAAAAAGAGAATGAAGGCCATCGGTTCGGTTGATGTGCCGCAAGAAGCCTTTTTAGCTATCTTGAAGGTGGAGGACTGATGTTCTGGAACAAAAATAAGGCCCCAAAAAAAGAAAAATATAATGGCTGGGATGTTAAGAACAGGTTGTTTTGGACTGAGGGTTGGGGGTCGATGGCTCTGGCTATTCTGGCAGCACTCACCATTCGCTGGTTGCTGCTTGAGGCTTATGTAATTCCTTCGGGCTCAATGTTTCCTTCGCTTCTGAAAAACGATCACATTTTTGTAAATAAAATTACTTATGGAATCCGGTTCCCATTCAGCGAAAACTGGATGGTCAAATTCCGCGAGCCCGAGCGCGGTGAAGTCATTGTTTTCAAATATCCGCGTGAAATGGGCACTTTTTTCATCAAACGCATTGTCGGTGTTCCCGGTGATAAAGTGAAGTTTGATAATGGTACCTTGTTCATTAACAACAAGGCTCAGGAAAAAGTGGTTCCAAAATCTTCATATGATTTTGATTACCTCCGCGAGCAAGATTTCAAGAGTGAGGGTGGCTATCAGGATACAAAATCCAACTATGTTCATTTCACTGAAATGTTAGACGGCGGAAATAACGAAAAGAAGGAACCAAAAATAGTCGAACACAGCATACTGATGAAAAAAGGCGAACTCATTGGTTTTCCGGGCGATGGAGAATGGATTGTTCCCGAGGACTCATTGTTTGTTATGGGCGATAACCGATATAATTCTCACGACTCCCGATTCTGGGGTTTTGTGCCGAAGAAAAATATCTTAGGTAAGGCCGGTTTTGTCTGGTTAAGTTGTGAAGACATGCTGCCTGTCGTATCCGTCCTCTGCAATCCGCTTACAGTTCGTGGAACGCGGTTTTTTCACATGATCCATAACTGAAATACGGGCATCTTAAAGTGATTTTTCCTATGAAGAAAATAGGCAAGCAAGGCACATGGGGCGTAGCTCTATTCTTATTTCTTGCCCCGATACTTCTGATTTTTTCGATACGCTGGATATTAATTGAGCCATTTGTCATTCCATCTGAAAGTATGCTCCCCAATTTGATGGTGCATGACCACATTCTGGTTTCGAAATTTGAATATGGATTGAAGAAGCCGATCGGAGACGGTTGGTTGATCCGTTACAAATCACCCAAAAGGGGAGACATCGTCGTTTTAAGGTTTGCAGAAAAAAGGGATGTGTTTTTAATAAAAATGGACAGAGTCCCTTAGCTTTTGGCCTTCGTAGGGTTGACTGTGATGACTATAGTTCATACGTTTTTCTTAGTGCCAACTTCTCTCCAATTGAGCATGATGTCATCATGTTTGATTTAGCAGTCGTCATTAATCGATAGGTTTTTTGATATAAAAAGTTGGTTATGGATTTATTAAGCGCATGCGATTGGGTGAATGTCATTGAAGCCAATACAAG
>JANOJH010000673.1:0-4689 GCA_031408135.1 Bdellovibrio sp.
TTCGGTGGCGTATTGAAAGATATTTCGGCAACAGATTTAACAGTTGCGGCAGGGCTTGGTACAATTCAGGCGGCAGGGGTGAATCCTGCGGATATCGGTCAGGTTATAATCGGCAACGTTGTGCAAAGCGGAGCCGATGCAGCTTATCTCGCGCGGCATGCCGGTTTAAAATTGAATGTGCCGGTAAACGTGGGCGCTTATATTGTAAACAGACTTTGTGGTTCGGGATTTCAGTCATGGATAAACGCAGCAGACATGATTTTGGCGGGCGACGCCGGTTGCGTGCTTGCAGGTGGCGTTGAGCAGATGTCGCAGATTCCATATGTGAATCGCAAAGTACGCTTTGATGGGTTGCGAATGGGGAATTTTGAATTTGAAGACGCAATGACTTCAGCACTGACAGATTCTTATGCCGGCATTCCGATGGCAATTACGGCCGAGAATCTTGGAGCGCAATACGACATTACCAGACAGGCCTGCGACGAATATGCCATAAAAACTCAGCAGAAATATAAAGCTGCTCTTGAGAAAAATTATTTTGCGACTGAAATTTCTCCAGTTAAGGTCATATCTAAAAAAGCTGAACTACTGGTTGATAAAGACGAACATCCTAAACCGGATTCAACTCTGGAAAAAATTTCGACTTTAAAATCATTATTCAAAAAAGATGGACTTGTGACGGCGGCAACGGCTTCAGGAATTGTTGATGGGGCTGCGTGCTCGTTGCTGGCAAGCGAAAGTTTTGCGAAAGCCAAGGGGTTAAAACCGATGGCGCGGATAATTTCGTGGGCGGTAGTAGGATGCGATCCGAAGATTATGGGCATCGGCCCAGCACCTGCAGCCAGAAAAGCGCTTGAAAAAGCCGGAATGAAACTGGATCAAATGGATTTGGTTGAAGTGAACGAGGCCTTTGCTGCTCAGTATTTGTCTGTTGAAAAAGAATTGCAGTTGGATCCTGCGCGCACGAATGTAAATGGCGGTGCGATTGCAGTTGGGCATCCATTGGGTGCATCAGGTACGCGGATCATGAATCATCTTGTTTATGAGCTTCACCGTCGTCAGGGCCGATATGCTCTGGGTACCGCCTGTATCGGCGGGGGCCAAGGGATAGCAATTCTGATCGAACGAATGTAAACTATTAATATGATATCGCGATCTATTTTGTTTGGTCTATTGTTGATGGCCCCTTTGAGTGAAGCTCAGATTTTTTCCGGGTTTCTTTTTGGAAAGAAAATATCAGATGCATCCCTGCCACAGTCACATTTACAACTAATGGTACGTTCACATTTCCTAAAGGTTGTACAAACCTGACTATAAAAGCTTGGGGTGGCGGGGGCGGCGGCGCTTGCATATGTGATTCTTCTTGCAATTCTACAGCTGCTGGCGCTGGAGTAACTCCGGGAAATTCTGCCGAGGCAGCCGGACGTGCTATCGGGGAACTATCGTTAATGACGCAACCGGAACCGGCGGCCAGGTTTCCTTTACTTACGACTGATCTAAATTGCTGAAAACATTCATAAATTTTTTAACTGCCAAAAGTGGTCTAGTATTTTTAAAATAGTACCTTGCACTAACCAGTACTGTGCGGTATATACTATAAACATGAATACACAGTTTAATAAAGGCGTGATCGAGATGTGTGTTTTGGCCCTAGTTAGCCGTCGCGATTATTATGGCTATGAATTGGTCGAAACAATATCTCAAAAAATAGAAATTTCAGAGGGAACTATCTATCCGATTCTCCGCAGGCTTACGATCGAAAAATATTTCGATACGTATCTGAAGGAATCCAACGAGGGCCCGCCGCGAAAATATTATCAAATGACAGCACTTGGAAAACAGCAGACTGAAAAATTAATTTCTGAGTGGTCAAAATTTTCAGAAGACGTAAATTTTATTTTAAAGGGTGGAAAAAAATAATGAAAAGACAGGACTTTATCAAAAATTTGCGCAACGAACTGTTCGGAATACCAATGGTCGACATTGAAGACATCATCCGCGACCAGGAAGAAATGATTAACGATGCGCTGAAGGCCGGGCGAACCGAGGATTCAATCATTAAGTCTTTCGGTGATCCGAAAGACTTAGCCCGAAGTTTAAAAGCCGAAATAAAAATTGAAAAGGCCAATGACGAAAAGAAACTGGGTAAGCAGGTTCGCGGTGTATTTGGCGCAGTGGGTGCGTTGTTGGTGCTAGCGCCTTTTAATCTGATATTTGTCTTAGGGCCGTTTCTGGCGGTGTTAGGGGTGACGTTTGCGGGGTGGGTAGTTGCAGTTGCCATGGGGGCCGTTGCCATTGTACTACTGGGTGCTTTTTTGCTGGAATTTTTATTTATCGGAACAGCTCTTACCGTTCAGCTCTCAACATTCTTTACGTTTATGGGATTTATTGGGTTGGCCGCACTTTTTGTGGTTGGAATGTATTACGTAACTAAAATTATTTTTAAACTGATTCTGTCGTACCTTAGGTGGAATCTGAACTTCATTCAAAATCAGGCGCGGCCGGGAGTCTAATATGAAAAGCAACTGGATTGTTCGATTGATGTTATTTACAGTGGTTTGTTTCGGTCTTGCAGGTCTTTTTTCTAAAATGGCGGGTGATGAAAAAATCACGGACTATTGGCAAAAAGTTGCGGATAAACTGACGAATCAGGGCAATTATGTTTCGGTATTTACGCAGGACGCTTTACCGGCAGAAAGTCTGAATTCACTGAAAATAATCGGAACCGAAAACGACATCAGAATTGAAAAATCAAAGGATAAAGAAATTCATTTTTCTTATTATAAAAAGAATGACGGGCAAAAAACCGAATTTCTGAAAGTGGAGGATTCAATGATCTCTTTTGACCTGAACGAATTAAAAGCGCCGAAAAACAGGTTCAAAATTAATTTTAATTTCAACAGCGATGAAAATGTCGGACTTCACATGCAGGAAGACAATCAAACAGCGGTTGTGATCCAGTTGCCGGAAAACATCAGGAATGTGAAGGTCGAAACCGTCAGCGGTGAAATTAAATTAAACGCGGTGAATTTCGATGAGGCAACGATCAGTTCTGTCAGTGGGAACCTCAAATTGCAGGGTGAAATCAAGTCTCTGAATTTGTCGACAGTGTCGGGCGACATCAAGTTCGATCCTGAAAGTGTTGAGCCGAACGCTAATATAGAAACGGTTTCAGGAGATATTAAAATCAGTTTTGATCGTCAGCCCGGATTCAAGCTGACCTTCGGTACCACCAGCGGAGACGTGAAAATTGATAAGACATTCGGCGGAACTGAGTTTGAAGGAGACGTGAAAGATTTGAAGATTGGTTCGGCTGTTGGAGCACTTAAAATCAACACCGTATCTGGAGATCTTAAAATCGAAAAACGCAGTGGAAATTAATATTTTTCTTCAATAAATATTTTTTTTGCGGCCTCGAGTTTTTCGGGCGCAACATAAAAGCGGTCAATGACCCTGGCCTCTTCATATTTCTGAAAAATTTTGGTGGCCTGATCAACCGGAGACGGTTGGTCCCACTTATCGTATTGATCGACAACGAAAATATTTGCTCGGTCATCCGGATTGCCGGCGTGATACTTTGATAGGCGCACGTTCGAGCTGGCGTAAATATTATCGATGTCGTATTTTTTAAAAAGGGCGTGAATCCGATCGATTCTTGAAGCGTCCTGATTATGCAGCTCAAGCGCTACTTTGTACGGGCGTCTCTGAGCAATTCGCTGTGCCCATTCGTTATCGACTGTATCGAGGTGTTCATACAATTAGTAATCTGTGTAGCTAATATACTCGCTGGAATCAGCTGGCAGAAAAAATTTGCAGTCTTTCGACATCAGATAACGATTCAGCATTTCTTCATAGACGATGCTCTTATGATGAAAATAGACCATCAAATGCATGTGATGCCGCGAAATCAGGAAATCATCGAAGGCGTACAGCGCGCGCCTGTTAAGTGCTAAAAATGCTTTGTTGTTCTTGATATGCAAAGTTAAATTCTGCTGGAGCCAATCTTTGTCTATTTTGCCGTAGTTAATTCCGCAAAAATAAGAATCGCGCTCGAGATAATCCATCCGATCGGCATCAAGTTCCGAACTTACGATCTGACTAAGTAACGGTCTGAAATTTATGGTGCCGTCGGTAAAATATGTTTCGTCACATTTCAGATTCTTATCGATCAGGCAAGCGACATACTCTGAACTGATATCTATGAAGTGCAATTCAATTAACTTAGCGATCGTTGAATCGGTTACAAATTTAATTGTGTAATCTTCGTGATTTGCCAGGCGGGCCTGATTCACTTTTTGATCGTTGTAAATTTTGATATTTAATTTGCTCAGTTCCGGCATTACCTGTTCGGTTGTATGACTTAATGGACCATGCCCGATGTCATGTAGCAATGCTGCCAATTTAACCGTTTGGCGTAGGCGGTTTTTAACGCTGATTTTCGAGAAGGGATAAGCGCGGAAAATACTATCAAAAATCTGCCCAGCCAAATAACTGACGCCGATAGAATGCAAAAAACGGTTATGAGTTGCGCCTGGAAAACTAAACTCAGAAAAACCGAGTTGTTTTATTTCCCGCAGCCGCTGAAATTCAATGGACTCAATAATAGCCTCTTCACCATCATTGAGCTGAATCGAACCATGAATAGGATCCCGTATTTCCATATCCGATAACCTAGCTGGCACCCCGAAG
>JANOJH010000679.1:0-4257 GCA_031408135.1 Bdellovibrio sp.
GCTGTAATCAGGGTTAGTGGAAAAGTAGCCCTCGCAACCTGTAAAAAAGTTTCGAAATCGTTGGGGCGCAAAGAAACAGTAGAATCACATCGGGCGTACTTTTCTGATGTCATTGATTTTGATGGCGCCAAGATAGACGAGGCGGTTTTTACTTTTTTTGCTGAGGGAAAGTCCTTCACCGGCGAAGAAGTTGTCGAAATTTCTTGTCACGGAAGCCGCCTTATTACCACACAGATCTTGAATCTATTGGTGCGCCTTGGTTGTCGTATGGCAGAAAAAGGCGAATTTACATATCGGGCCTTTATGTCTGGAAATTTGGATTTGGTTCAGGCTGAATCAGTATTGGCCCTTATAGAAAGTCAGAACGAAGCGTCGGCAAAAGTGGCCTTGCGGCAACTCAGCGGGCAGACTTCTAAAGAAATTGAAGACTTGATTTCTAATTTGACCTGGTGTCTTGCCCACATTGAAGCGTCGATTGATTTTGCCGAGCAAGGCATTGAAGTTGTCGATCAGAGCGTCTTAATTTCAAAATTAAATATAATTGCAGACTCTTTAAAAAAGCTGGTTGGCTCTTATCAAGCGGGTAAATTAATCAAAGACGGGGTTCGGGTTGCGCTTGTCGGAGAGCCAAATGTGGGCAAATCCAGCCTCTTAAACCTACTGCTACAAGAAGATAAAGCCATAGTAACTCCCATTGCGGGGACTACGCGGGACGTAGTAACCGACTTTATCAACCATCAAGGCATAAAATACAATATCAGCGATACCGCCGGGCTTCGGGAAACGACCGATCAAGTTGAAATCATTGGGATTGATAGATCAAAAAAAGAGGCCGAAAAGGCAGATGTGTTATGTTTTGTTTTAGACTGCACCGATCAAGCCTGGGAACGCTCCCTTTTTCTGTCGAAACAGATGAAGCACAAAAAGATGATCTTTCTTCTGAACAAATCAGATAAGATTGATCTCGAGCAGCGAGAAAAACTACTCCTTGGGTTAGTCGAAAGAAACAACGCGATATTTACATCTGCGATCGAAGAAGAAAGCCGAGAGAGAATTTTCGAACAGCTTCGGGAAGTTGTTGGAAACCCTGATTACCTGAACGAAGCGATTATTTCCTCTGCCCGCCAGCACGAGAGCCTGCTGTACTCGTATAAAATGATCATGGCCTCTATTGGCGACCTCCAACTAAATACCGGGGCCGAATTCGTGGCCATGCACCTAAAGGAGTCTCTGGTGGCTTTGCAAAAGATTATTGGGATGGTCTACGATGATCAGATAATGGATCGAGTATTTAAAGAATTCTGTCTTGGAAAATAGGCGTGTTCGGGCTTTTGTTAAAATTACACCATTTAATTCATGAGCTATTGAAATTTTGAGTTCTTCCTCTATATTGCCGGAATAGCAGCAGGGCGGATGATGAAGAGTGGATATCAGGTAATTGTAGTTGGCGCTGGTCACGCAGGAGTAGAAGCCTGCCTTGCCTCGGCGCGCCTCGGGCTTAAAACTTTGCTCGTTACCACCAATCTTTCTCGTATTGCATATATGTCCTGTAACCCATCGATCGGGGGCCTGGCTAAGGGCCACATGGTCCGTGAAATTGATATTTTGGGTGGCCAGATGGGCATTGCCGCCGACCAATCCTGTATTCAGTTTAAGCGCCTGAACTCCAGCCGTGGCCCCGCCGTGCGTGGCAGCCGCGCACAGTGTGATAAGCACGTTTATTCTGAAATTCAGACCAATGCCCTTACAACCCAGGAAAATCTCGAGCTGCTTGAGGGCGAAGTTAAAAAGTTGATTTTGAACGGTTCAATTTGCGAAGGCGTTGTTCTGCAGGATGGCTCAGAAATTTTCGCGAAGGCTGTGGTTATTACTACGGGCACGTTTATGAATGGTGTTATGCATTTCGGATTGAAGCAGATTGCCGGGGGCAGAATCGGCGATCAGGCATCTGTTGGGCTTTCTGATCAATTGGCGCAATTTGGTTTCGAGGTTAAGCGGTTGAAAACCGGCACGCCGGCTCGCCTACATAAGGAGAGTATTGATTGGTCAAAGACTATTCCCCAGTATGGCGATGAGAAGTTCTTCCCTTTTTCTCAGTCGTCTCAAAAAAACTATTACTTGCCGCAAGTGGCCTGTTATTTATCCCATACAAACGAAAAGACCCACGAGATTATCCGCGCGAATTTAGACAAATCTCCGATGTTTTGCGGGATAATTGAGGGCACGGGGCCGCGCTATTGTCCGAGTATTGAAGACAAAATAACTCGGTTTTCTGAGCGTATTTCACACCAGACTTTTTTGGAGCCGGAGGGTCTAAATTCGAATTTGATTTACCTCCAGGGAATTTCGACTTCGTTACCCGAAGAGGTTCAGGATTTGTTCCTAAAGACAATTCCTGGGCTAGAAAATGTTAAGGTTGTTCGATATGGATACGCCGTTGAATACGATTATGTCGAGCCGACGCAGATTTTTCATCGCCTCGAAACCAGGCCCATCGAGAATCTTTTTTTAGCTGGCCAGATTAATGGAACCAGTGGCTACGAAGAAGCTGCTGCTCAAGGCTTTGTTGCCGGCGTAAACGCGGCCCATAAAATTTTAGGCCTAGAAGAGTTTGTTCTGGATCGCGACAAGGCTTACACGGGCGTTCTGATAGACGATCTTGTCACCAAGGGAACCCGCGAGCCGTATCGCATGTTCACCTCAAGGGCCGAACACCGGCTTGTCTTGCGTGAAGACAACACGATTGATCGGCTATCGACGATTTCTCGTGAACTTGGGATTGCCTCTTTAGAAACGCTAGAGCGACTCGATTTATTAATCCAGAGGCGGGGTGATTTGTTGCGACGCCTAGAAGAGACGAGTATATTTCCCAAACCGGAAACCAATCGATTGGTTCAGGAGCTCGGGAGCGCCGCATTGACAAAGCCTTTGAAGCTTTCGGAATTTCTTCGCCGGCCAGAGGTTTCTTTTGACGCGTTCTCTAAACTGGGCCTCATTTTTGATGACATGAGTGCCGAAGTTGTTGATGCCGTTGAGATAGAAGTTAAATACTCGGGTTATATAAAAAAACAAAATTCTATTATTGAACAAACGAAACGCTTCGAGCAGTCCCTTCTGCCCAAGGGGATTAGGTTTGGTGATATCAAAGGATTGTCTTCTGAAGAAGTCGATAAACTATCAAAGGTTCAGCCCCGAACCTTAGGACAGGCGCAAAGAATTAGTGGAGTAAATCCTTCGGCTTTGCAGGCGATTATGATATACTTGAAAAGCCGTAATGAATTAAATTTATAAGGACAGGCAGTGTGAGCGACAGTCCCGATGTAAAAAAAGAACAACAGCCCAATTGGCGCTTGAAGTCTTGGTTTCCTGACCTTGATGAGAGTTTACATTTAAAGATGCGCCAATATTTTATTGAACTGCAAAAATTTAATAAGGTGATAAATCTTGTTTCTTCGAAAAGCATGCTTCATGCAGATGCGATCCACTTTGCCGATAGCATTAGAGCTTCGGCCTTAATTCGACAAAAAGTTAATAAAAACAACTACTTATATGACATTGGCAGCGGTAATGGTTTTCCTGGAATGATTTACGCCATTTTGTATTCTGATCAGCGAGTAATTCTTTTAGACTCCGATCAACGAAAGTGTGAGTTTTTAAAACATGTTGTTGAGGCTTTGGGTTTGATGAATGTTGTCGTTCAAAACAAAAAGATTGAGCTGTGTCCGCCGGAGTCCATCGAGCAAGCTATTTGTCGGGGCTACTCCCCGCTACCTAGGGCGCTGTTGGCTTTGCGAAAAGTTGTTAAGCGCGGCGGCTCTGTATTTCATTTAAAATCTGCCGAGTGGGCAGATGAAATTTCTCAAATTCCGATTCAGCTTTGTTCTACCTGGCAGCCGGTTCTAGAGGCCGAATATCCCCTGCCGATTGGCGCAGTCACGATGTATATTGTTCGAACCACAAAATTTCTTTAATTATTTAATTCAGTTCGTTTTTAATGTTCCACGTGGAACAGTTTTTTTGATGCCCTTATTGCGATCCCAGGCCAGCTTGTCCCGATGAAACCGAGTTACTGAATTGTAGAGAGCCAGCTCTTCCTTGTCGGGCCACGGCTTTCCGCCAGACCGCAAGCTTTCGTCGTATTTAGCTTTGGCGTGCTCGGCCCGCTGGGAAGAGCTAATTTCGAAAAACGCCACCCGCTGCCGCATTATCATTATTTTCTCTTCTGCATCGGCAATTTTCTTGTTCGCAAATTTAATT
>JANOJH010000693.1:0-1539 GCA_031408135.1 Bdellovibrio sp.
GGTTTGTCTGTCATTCCATTTTCGCGTTGGCGAATTTCTGCAATGGGCCGTGTGTAATCGCGGTTCCATTCCATCGCATTCATGCTGAGGTCGAGGTGGGCATCTACTATCATCAGTTAATCGTTAATTGTTAATAGTTAATCACTAGTGGCCTATTAAAATATTAAAATTGTTCTTTGACATATTGATTTACAGGAGTTTAAGTTGTTAAAATGACCGTGACGATTTGATTCATAGATTCGTTAAAATCGAATTTATGAACACTGGACGGTACGTTTTTTCACAGCTCATTCTTCACCTCCCTGCACGAGCCTTTGATCGTTGTGTGGAGCATTATGAAGGGAACAAGTACGTTAAACATTTTACTTGTTGGAATCAGTTGCTCTGTATGATGTTCGGCCAACTCAGTGGACGTGATAGTCTTCGCGATTTACTTGTAAGTATAACTCCGCATAAGGCTAAGTTCTACCACTTAGGTTTTGGAAAGAGTGTCAGCAGATCAAATTTACAGTTTGCCAATGAGCAGAGAGACTATCGAATCTTTGAGGAATTTGCTTACGTGATGATTGATAGAGCTCGAGCCTGCTCAATACCTGATGCTGATTTTGCACTAGATATCTCCGGCCCAGTTTACGCTTTTGATTCGACCTTTATTGACTTGTGTCTTAATGTTTTCTGGTGGGCAAAGTTTCGAACTGCTAAAGGCGCAGTTAAAATTCATACGCTCATCGATGTCAAGACTTCCATTCCTTGCTTTGTACACATTACGGATGGGGCAACCCATGATTTAAATGGCTTAGACCTTTTGAAGTACGAAAATGGTGGTTTTTATGTCCTGGATCGCGGATATTCTGATTTTGAAAGGCTTTTTACAATCACTCAGCGCGGAGCCTATTTCGTGACACGACCAAGAAGTAACTTGACTTTTGTTCGCATTGCCTCACGAAAAGTAAAGAAGAGAACGGGAGTGCTCTGTGACCAAACCATTAATCTCGTTGGTTTTTATTCGCTGAAGAGATACCCTATTCCCTTTCGTAGAATACGGTTTTATGACAAGGATACAGAAAAGCGATTCATCTTCATCACCAATAACTTTGACCTTGCTCCAGAAGACATTGCTTTGCTCTACAAGTATCGATGGAAAGTAGAACTCTTCTTCAAATGGATAAAGCAACACTTAAAAGTAAAATCATTTTGGGTACATCCGCCAATGCAGTGAAGATCCAAATCTACATAGCTATCATTACTTACACTTTCGTGGTAGTCATTAAAAGCAAGCTCAAATCACGTCAATCAAATTACGAAATACTGCAAATTTTGAGCATCGCCTTACTCGACAAAGCACCTCTAAAAGAGTTACTATCAAACCCTGTATATCAAGATGTCAAAGAACAAAATTATATTCAACTCAATTTTGACCTATTTTAATAGGCCACTAGTGTGTTCAGGGAGCTGTTAATTTTTCCGGAGGACGGTTGACACAGCAAGGTGCAATGCCCAACGACAAAAATGCAGTGTTTGTCAATACCGATGTAGCTG
>JANOJH010000698.1:0-7306 GCA_031408135.1 Bdellovibrio sp.
GGTTTGTCTGACTTTAGTGCTTTTTGCTAAAGCCAGATCAGCTGTAAACAGGACTGCAAGCAGTAGGGTTGTGCGCGAAATCCATTTCATAGTCGTCGGTCTCCATTGTGTATCTACTTTTTAACCAGCTCATAATTTCCCACCGACGTACGACATAGTTTGGTTATTTTTATTGTTTTTTAAATAAGTTATTTTACGGCTAATCCAGTTTTTCTGCTGAGGGTCGTTGCTTTTTACAAGAGCTTTCTGATAAAAGCTGATTGCCGTTTCGATGTTGACCGCGAAGCGTTCAAAAATCCGGGCTTGTTCAAGGTACATTTCTACGCGGTCGGCTTTGAATGAAGAATATTTCTCCACAAGCTTCTGCGCCAGTTCCAAGTCGCCTTTCAATAATGTTGAATCGATATGTATAATGTCCACTCCATAATTATAGATGTGCTCGGCCGATAATCTAGAGAATTCCTCATTTGCTTTAACATAATCTCCATCTGAGAATGCTTTTATCGCAGTAAAAACAGCTACTTCCGGAGTTGAGTCTTTAATGTCCAAAACTTTTTCGAAAAATCCGAAAGCACTGTTAAGATCTTCTACAGAAAAAAGAACTTTGGCTTTTTGATAATCAACCAGTGAATGGGCTTTTAGTGCGCCGGCTTTTTCCAGCAACCACAAAGATTTTTCATATTCCTGATGAGCATCGGCCACCAGACTCAGAAAATACAGTCCCGCAAATCTGTTTTCGCGCGTCGAAGTCAGAGCAAGTGCAAGTTTCTCCGCTTCCGCAAATTTTTTCGCGGTCAGCAGGCTTTTCATCTCAGAGCTAGCGGGGTCCTGCAGAAAATACTGATTCAGCTTTTTCTTGTCGGGATATTTAACCTGCGGCTCGACGGTTTTTGCAATATTAAATTCGTCCCAGTCAATATTCTGAATTTTTGTCGTTGCAAGTTTCGAAATATTACGAATCTGCTCGTTGTTCGACTTACGTTTATCTGTGAATGGGCCCGTAAGCTTTGCAAGTTCAGCCTTCAGCGCGGTTTTGTCAGAGGCGTTCAAAGTGTCGGGTAGGGTAATGTTGCTGATCGATTCGATAAAGTGCGCATACAATCGATCTATGCCCTGCAGACCCTGCAGCTGAATTTTATCAGATTTCGACATTTTTATTGCTGAAGAATAAGCCGTAAAGGCTTTATCGAGTTTTTCAGTTTTCATCGAGATCACAAGGGCTAGCTTGCTTTCCTGGGCCTTTACGCTTTGGCTCTGAAATTCAGATTCCAGAATTTCAGCCTGAATCAGGCGGGCTTCAGCGCGAAAGGTTTCATCAACCGGGCGGCTATTGATTTTAAGACTCATCGCAAAGGCTTCTTTATACTTTTTATTAAACAAAAGTTTTTTTGCCTGCGCCATCAGGATTTCAGTGGCAAACGGCTCGATATTAAGACTCATTATCTGATTCTGAATATCAAGAAACTCCGGCCCGCTCTGGTTTTCGAAAGTCTTGATCATTCGCGCAAGCACTGCGGCTTTTTTTGTTTTGTCGACTTTGTTGAACAGATCTTTCAAACAATTACGGCTTTCAATGGTCTGACCGTTGATTTTTAACAGGTCGCAGATCAGGTCGTTATGCTTTGATTTATTTTCGGTATCGAGGTCGGCCAGTTGTTTCAGGGTTTTGATACCGAGTTTGAGATCTCCGGAATCTAAATAAGCCTTGGTCGCCTCTTTAAGTGCATCCAGTTTGCGTTTGTCATCCGGATATTGCGCAATAAAACCAAGACTGTGATTCGCCCCGAGAACATCAAAGCCTTTTGAATAGGCCATCGATACGCCCTGCCAGTAGGCCTCCCGTCCGAGTTTTGTATTCAGATGCGCTTTCGAAAAAGCGACCAGCAACTCGATTTGTTTAAGTTGTGGCAGATCTTTTGATTCCAGTTGAATCTGCGAATAATGAGCTTCTTCGATTATTTTCTTAAGGTTCTCTTCGCGCGCGCCGATTTTCGTGCGCTTAAGAATATCTTTTGCTGCAGATTGGATTGTAACATAATCTTTTTTGATGTTGTAAATATCAAGTACGAGATCTTCCGATTTTGTTTTCAAGGCATCGTAATTGGTAATGGTCAGTAGCGGCGTAATATAGCTCAGTGCCATATCGTAATCGGCCTGTTTGTACGCGATGAAGCCCAGCTTGTACTGGATCTGAAACTTGTGTTCGCCGTTGGTAAATTCTTTAATATAGCGCTGGCCGAGCAGCTTCTGCTTTTCAACAGTTTCGGTTTGTTCCTGCTTTTCGAGCTGCTTTTCAATTGAAAAGAGTGCGCCATATAGTGCGTCGTGGGTAGTCGTGCGGTCAAGTTTCCTTTGTAACGAAACGATTTCATAATTCTGACTGGCTTTTTCAAATTTTCCCATTTGAAAGAGCAACTCTGAATACGCATATCTTGATTTTGAATCCGGGGCGTCTTTCGCCTCCAGCGAGAGCAGATTTTCAAAAGCCTTTTCAGTCAGTTGCGAAAATTCAGTGTGAGTTTTATTCTTAAGCCAGATGTCCCACCATTTTTTTGAAATATCCAGACTGATTTTGCGGAATTCCGGCAAACACGTGGTATCGGCTTTGTGTTGTCTGCAGAACTCCGACATTTCGGTAAGTGTATCGATAACGGCTGGGCGTAACTTCAGAGTCTCGTTTGTTTCGATCAGTTTGGTATAGCATTTCGGAGTATGCGTGCTTGACGGGTAGTTATTGATAAACTCGCGCGTAAAGACGCTAATTTCTTTATAGCGTGAATGCGATTCGTAAAGGCCGGCCAGCGCCATAATGATTTCGCCGAGTTCGGCTTCGGTGGTAATTTTCTGAAAGAAACCGAAAACCTGCTTCGGCGCCAACGACTCTCCTACGAAGAGTGTCAGGTCACGCAGGGCTTCACGGCGCAGATTGTATTTTTTCTCGTCTTTTGAATCGGCCGGATTCTGTTTAACGACCATAAGCAGCTGTTGAACGCCTTCTTCGGCATTTTTCAGGTTGTAATAACACCATGCCGACTTATATATACCATAAGGGTAAGCTCGGGATTCCGGAAATTTTTCGAGCGCTTTGAATTTTTCAAGCGCAGCAGTAAAATTATGCTGATTGTAAAGAGTTTCGCCGTAATCCAACAGCGCATCGGGTATCAAAACCGAGTTCGGAAACCGGGATATTAATTGTCCGTAAAGGGTTTTTGCGCGTTCAGTCTGCTTCAATTGCAAATGCGCAAGTGCGCTGTTGAACAGCACATAATCGAGTTCTTTAAAATTGGGGAACCGCGCCGAGATTTGCTCGTATATTTTCAGCGCCTGCTTGAGGGAATCTGTGGCTTTTTGGTTTTGCAGGCCTATTTGTTTAAGTCGGTTTTCTGAACGCAGATCCAGATCGAAAAAGCGGCCGGATTTTGCCCGACGCATGTAGAGTTCGGCCAGTCTGAACATCAGATTGGCTTCTTCTTTAGTGCCGGCGTTTTTTTTTATGATTTTAGCCAGAGTTTCAATCGCTTTATTTTCAGACTTTGTGATCAGGATTTCCGATTGAAACGATTTTTCCTGATTGGCTTCCTCATTCTGGCTATTGAGTTTAACTTCGGGTAAAAGGCCCTTCAGATTTTCCTGTGCGGCTGACAGTTCAAGACAGGAAATGAGTATTAAAAAAAGACTTAAAGATTTCATTTAATTTCCTGCAACTGTCACCAGTTTTAAATTGGGGAATCCGGCCATAGAAGCGGTATACATAACTTTGCGGATTGTTGAATACGGGATTTCCTGATCGGCCTGAAAAAGAATTTTTCCGGGCTTTTCTTTGCCTGCAACAGCTTCTTTATTGATTTTCTGTAAAGCTGCAAACAGGGGCTTGATAAAATTACTGTCGTTGGCATCAATTGCCGCACCATCAACCTGATTGTTTTTAATTTGCGCCAGCTTTTCTTTTTCGATTGTCAGTTCATTCTTGGTAATTATGATTTTTACGCCGTTCACCGGATTTTTTTCAGTGTTTGAAGTCGGCAGGCGCAGGCCTTCAACCGGATCAATCTGCACATCGGCCGAAGCAAATGTCTGCAGCAGAAACACCAGCAGAATTGTAAACATGTCGGTCATCGATGTAATATTCAGCGAAAAACTCTGACTCTTAATTTCGGGTTTAAATCGTTTTCTTTTCATATCAACCTTCCAACATGTTACTGAAAACCACTTCGGGGAACATATATTCGGTGCTGGTCATCTCTCCGGTTTTTTCGTCTTTAACCGGAAATCTCACGTCTGCAGATTTACTTTTTCGCACTTCATCCATCAGCTTAATGATGTCTTTGTAATTGACTGAATCCGACGGGTTGAATTCGATCTTGAAAACCTGCGGATAGCTTTTTTTGATTTCCTGCATGCTTAAATAGAGTTTATCCAGATCGAATTCATGTTTGGCGTTGAGGTCGATCTGTTTAACGGTTTCTTTTCCATTTTCATTAATGACAATATTGATGCCGGATTTTTTATCCACTGACAAAATCACCTTGGTGGGCTTAGGGCTGTTCTCTTGTTTAGCGAGAGCTTCCTGCACCACCTGCGGCAATTCGGTTTCGATGATCATCATCTGCACAAAGGCCGAAGACACCAGCAACACCGGAACAAGCTTCACCATCACGGCTAACAACGGGGCAAGGTCCAGATCGAACTCTGAATTATGATTTATTTTCGGTTTGTAGCGACCTGCCATAAAAAACTCCTATGATACTTTGGTAGATGAAGACGGCGGCATTGCTTTAGCAGCTTCAGGATAGACCGTGTCTTTCGAAAGACCTGTGGTGTGGGAATTAGTCAGAACTTCTGTAAGCTTTGAGCACTTTTCAGTTAACTGCTCCAGCAATTCGTTCTGTTTTGAAACTAAAAACGAAAATGCCACCATGGCCGGAATGGCAACAGCCAGTCCTAAAGCTGTCGTGTACATCGAAACGGCAATACCGTTTGCAAGCAAGGCTTGCTTCAGTGCCGGATCGGCCTGTGCAACCGCCTGGAACGAAAGTATCAGACCATGAATCGTACCAAGAAGTCCTAACAGCGTGGCCACGTTCGCCAACATAGATAAGTAGTGCAGACGTTTAGTGTAAAGAGGCACAACTTCCGACATCGCGATGTCTTGCGCCTGATAAATCGTATCGTCATCACGATCAGATTTTTCCAGAATCATTTTGAAAGCGTGGGCCAGCGGTTTATCTTCAAGCTGGGCACAGACCACCAAGGCTTCTTCATGCTTGCGGCTTAAAACCAGCGAATGAATTTTGCTCGTGAAGTCGTCCACGTTCATCGCATATTTTACGAAAAGTGTGCGGGCCCGCTCGATAACGAGTGCAATTACCGCTCCGCCGGTCAACATGATAATCCAACCTACGATTCCCGATTGCTGAATGAAATTAAAAAAACCTGTCATTGTATCCTCCGTGATCATTTATTGTTATTAGTTAAGCTGCTGTCTGAATCCATTTACTAATCTGTTTTGTGCCGATTTCCTGCACCTCATGAAATTTAATCGCATAATACAGGCCCGACTTCGCATTCAGTCGCTGTTTCGAGTAATTCTTGCGGATAATTTCGCATTCAACGTTAAATGGCGTTTCATTCTCACTTTGGGCCTTAACGTGTAATTTGATCTGATCGCCAACCTGAACCAGCGGCGAATTCAGCAAGCAAAGCGCTCCGCTTTTTGAAATCGAAACAATTTCTCCGTCAAAAAAGCGGATGGTGTTGTGGCCGATCACCGGAATTTTAACTTCGATGCGGTCATTTTTTCGTTTAATGAAAGAAGAAAGATAATCCGACTCTTTCTGTAACAGCAGTTCAAAACGGTCTTTGCTGAACTCTTCAAGCTGATAAAGCGGCGTCCAGCTTTCAAGGTGCTCGGCCCACACATAATTAAAATCCATCAGTTGATTCGACTGAATCATTTTAATTACGGTTTTGTAATCATACGGGCCGTATTTGATTTCGCCGATCAGCACATACCATTGTGAGTTTTCTGTTTTCAAAGCCATGCTCCTTAGTTGACGCTTTCAGGGTCGAAATTAATTGTAATGCTGGCACCGGCTGCGGGTGTATAAGTACCGCGCACCGAAACTGAATTTGTAGCGGCATCGTGTGTCCAGCCGTTAATTGAATCCTGAGGAATCAGTATGCCCTCAATTATTACGCGGATCGAAGCCAGGATAGGTTTGCGGGTCAAAAAGAACTGCGCTTTAATCTGGTCGGCAATATGCGTACTGATGGCATTAAGAACCGTATCAAATGTGCTGCAGATTGAATTTTTAGATCCACCGGTTGCGTCAGCTAGCGCCATGTAGCGTGTTGCGATTTTGCGGCCCGAGCCTAAAGAGGTGCGGCAGGCGCTGTCCAGAATAGAAATTGTCGAAACGTGAAAATCCTTACTGGCCACACCCGAAGTAAAACCCTCAAGGTATGTTTTGTAGCTCGCAATTGAATGCAGAGTCGGTTGGGTATACGACTCATTAAAATTGATGTCATCGTGCGAAAAATCCTCTTCGTCTGAAACTAAAATCACCGAAAGAAAAGCAGCCGGGCGGTGAAAGCCCACATTCAAAGAGCTGCTTAAAGCAGCTTTGAAACTTGAAAATGCACGTTCGTCGCCGCTACCAGAGGTTCCGACATAAATGTTTTGAGCAAATGCGGATGCAATATTAGGAGTAGTGCTTTCAAGCACGTATAACTTAGGATTGGTGGCGGATTTGAACTTAGTCTGATTGATATTGCAGAGCGAACAACCCGAACTGACAAACTGATCTCCATAAAATGCATCAGTTGTGGTGACGGCAATCCGGTAGTCGTAGCCCTTAGAATTGAAGTAATTGATAAACGACGGAAAGTTATTGGCCAGCGCCGTCTGAGAGGAACTCATTGAACCGGAATTGTCGACTACAAACAGCACATCGATCTTGCGTGGCTCAAAGGTTACCTGTTGTTCGAATTGTGCGGTGGTCGAAAGAACAGAGAAATTGCTTCCGCCTTTGTCACACCCGATTAAAATCAACATAGATCCTAGTACTCCGATTGGTGCTAAATGTTTTAAGTTCACGGTATCCTCCTGATACATCTCAAAAAAATTCTTCCTTGAGAGTCTTTTAAGTCTATTCGTAACTGAGATAATTGCGAATCGACGTGCAACTTGCTGTTTTTTCTGCAGTTTACGCAAATGCGAATCAGATTGGGGCGCTCTAAGCACCTGAAATTATTGAAAAAATGACAAAAGGCCAGAAAAATAAAAAAATATGATGAAAAAGATTTC
>JANOJH010000706.1:0-1119 GCA_031408135.1 Bdellovibrio sp.
TTCGGTGGCATACGGCTTGCTCGTTTCAGAATTTATGACAAAACCGAAACCAAGAAAAGTTAAGCCTCTGCATAAAACTCCGGTAAAAAAAATACCGAAACCTGCACTTGAATTCGATCGCGACAAAAATTTAAGTTACCTTCCACAGGATGAATCGCTGGATCCGTTACTCGAGTATCCGACGGTGTTTGAAACTGATGTTGAGCGGCCGACGCCGGCTTCAGACCGTAACCAGTCACAAAAATTCGGAACAGATGGTTCGCCCTTGCCGGAAAGTAACAACTCAGATGTACAAGAAGGCGAAACAATCAATCGTGGGTAAATTAAGTACTTTCAGTAGCGTAATTATTACTCATCATTGCGCGCGACTGGATCAGCTTGAATATACCTATCCTGTAATTGCGAACAGCTGGAATAACATTTGCTATAGGGAAAATAAAATTAAACTGAATCGGCAAAAGGAGCCTCTATGAACGAAAATATTTTTAAAGGTAAGTGGAAAGAAATCAAAGGCGAAATCGTCAAGTCATGGGGGAAGCTCACAGAAGACGAACTTGAACAGACCAAAGGGGATTTAACAAAAATCTCCGGGCTGGTTCAGCAGAAATACGGGGAAACTCAGGAATCGGTCAGAGAACGGCTGAATAGATTCGTCAAGAACATCGGACCGGACGGCCGAAATGAACAACCGGATATTAAAAAAGAACACTAAAGAAGAAAATAAATTTTTAAGGATGTAAAAACGTGAATTATGGAAAATATTAAACCGAATACCCGATTGGTCGTTGTTGATGACGATGCAGTTGTTCAGAACCTGCTGGCGGCGTACTTTAAACCGAAAGGTTATGAGATTATCGTTTTTTCGAATGCGGAAGCCGCACTTACCATAGGGAAGGACCTGAGCAACGTCTGGGATGTGTTGATTTCAGATCAGGAACTTTCAGGAATGCCGGGGATCGAATTTATCGAGTCGATCAAAAAAATCCGGCCTGAACTCCCGGTTATATTCACAACCTCAATGAAATCAGTCGAAATGCCGGCGCAGGCCATCGAAAAAGGTGCCTGTGATTTCATACTCAAGCCGATTCACCTTGTGCAATTGCATATTTCGGTTGAGCG
>JANOJH010000707.1:0-1286 GCA_031408135.1 Bdellovibrio sp.
ATGCCCTTTACTTTTGTTGGATTGATGGCTTTGCGAAAGCGCAAGCTCGTCTCATCATTCTCGCTGAATGAGTACGCCATATAGCCAATTGTAAAATCCTCGCGGTTGATCCAATATTGAAACACATCCTGAAAGTCTTCGCCACCGCATTCTTGACCAAAGGTGATTTCTACTTTGTAAAATATCTGGTTTTCGATCATGGTATCGCCCAGGTATTCCTTCTTTACGGACGGATCATTCAATCCATACGGCAAGAGCGCAAAATAGATTACAGAATTGGTGGAGGATGTATATTTAACACGCATCGAATCTGGTAAAACTTGTATCATGCCATTGACTTCCCTTACATGGCCTTTGTTGGAAACGATATCACGTATCGTTCCAATGGAATCTTTGAAAATTCGTTCGTATGAAAAACTTCCACCATTTCGCTTTGCCAAATAATGCCGATCTCGAAAATCAAACTCGATAGTAGAATTTAAATATTTTTCTCCGCCAGCAGCCGCAATTGATTTATCAACAATTTTTTGAGGATCGGTGAGAAAGTTTGTGCAACTGAATAAGGTCAATGTAAAAACAAGTAGATAGAATTTAGATAGCATACTCTAAGATTAATGTAAGCCACTGATTCACTGATTAGATTTAATCTGCGAATCAGTGGCGTCTTTTTTTCAACTCAATTTTGCCAATGTGCTTATGTACCGTCCTGGAACTTCCCCTTTCGTGGCAGTCTGATAGTCGCTATAACTGCAGGGTACTATACTATTGCGCGGGTACTTTGCACCCGGGCGATTATAGGCCACTTCCATCCACCACTTTTCAGTGAATTTGCTTTTGAAGAATGCGATGGTTTCTGGCTCGGATGACATTGCAACAACATACTTGATAAAATCATTGGCCCTAAAGTCCTGCTCGCTTTTGCGATGATAATATCCCTCTATAAAATACCAGATCATAGTGGCAATTACAGATGCCGTTTTTTTCTGTTCATTATCTTTAGAAGGATTGTATTCGTAAAAACCGATGGAACTAAGTTTTTCATTAAGTCCTGCATACCAACAGATCTGGCAAGCTTCCTCACCTGTGAGGCCAAAGGGTTGTGCATTGGAATTTGCAGGAGCATCGGAAGAGCGAATGGCTGTGATATCAAATGAAACCAAATCGGCATTTCGGATGGCAGGTTCCATCTCTTGTAAGTTGGTGCGCATCTGTCCAATACGGAAAGCTTCGAAGTAGAGCTTTTCTAAAATTGAAGCAGAAAGAGGATCAATCAAATAAGTTTGATG
>JANOJH010000723.1:0-4632 GCA_031408135.1 Bdellovibrio sp.
TTTGTATAAATCCTTTAATTAAAATCAATAGTCAGCAACTGACTAATAACTTTGACGCACTAGAATTAAAACTAATAAAGACAATACTTCTCAGCACGGATTCGAAGTCGTTAAATCTAAAACAGTTTTAACTCCCAGGAAAATCTGAGTGTCTTTTGCTCGTTGAGAATATCTTACATATCCTAACCGATGTAATTGCCCTAAATTCTAACAAAAAAAGCCCAACCTAATTAGGCTGGGCTTTTTTCAATTAATTTTAAACATTAGTTACATGATCCGCTTGCGCTCGATGTCAAGTTCGATGGCCATGTCTTAGAGTCAGTCCTTGTTAGTGTCGTGGTCGCCTTGTCACCATAAGTATTACTCCAATTGAATGTTAACTGAGTAGGCGTAACACTTACTACTGTGAGAGAATAATTATCGCCATACTGATCCACACCCTTGTTAGAAATAAAACCGCAGGCATCACTAAACTTGGTACCCTTCGCAGGGGAATCACCATAAACAGCACCATAAACGCCATAAGAGACATCAGGGTTTGTATACGAACCTGTAGAAACTGAAGTGAATGTAATTGTTCCCGTCAACGGGGTTGCCTGAGGCACTCCGCCAGGGCCAACAGCAGAAACTGTTGTGCTGTAGTTAAATGTACCAGCAAGATTTGAAGTGCAAACAACACCCCAACCAAATTGGCAATTTGAACCAGGTACCTCATTACATACACTAGGAGACCATGAATCGAATATCCTTCCATCTGCTGTGTAAACAGTCCATTTCAAAGTAAATGAATCACCAGCTAAAAAAGGGTTTGCAGGAGTTCTCGATGGTTTAAGAGTGTTACTAAATACCGACACTTCAGTACCACAATAGTTGTATTTGGCACTTTTGTAGACGTTATATATATCAGCCTGAGTGACGGAGAATCCAACATCAGCTCTACTAGCTCCTATAGCTGCTCCTTCAAGCGTCTTAAACAACTTACCAGCAGTGCCTCCGTGGCGCACGGTCTTATCGTTGCCCTCTTTATCGATGTATTTCTCATCAAATAAAATGAAGTACTCAACTTTGGTTACGGTATTATTTCCGTCAGCAGATATCCAGCGCCAATTCAAATCAATATCAACCGCTGCATTGCCGTTTACAAAATCAGCCGCTGAACCCGTTTGTTTGCTGGCAAAAGTATTTATTGCTGTGTCCCATTTCGGCACATTCTTGGTTATCAAGCTCTCATCTTGACAGGCAACTGTGCCAATCAGCATAGCCGCAAAAACCAGAAGAAATTTTATTATATTTTTCATCGTTAGGTCAATTTTATTTTACGAATTGAAACTTTAATTGATCCCAGAACAACGCAGCCTCAGGCTTGTCGTATGGCTTCACCGGTGTGTTAGGGTTCAGGTTTAATTCATCCTGGGCGTAAGGCACTCTTAAGGCAAAGTTGCCAGGAAGCTGAAGTGGTAGTTGAAGGTCGTTTGGATAGCCTGTCCTGCGGAAGGTATTATAGAGCTCCAGTCCATTTCCCCAATTGGTAAACCATGCCTGCTTTAAAGCTGTAGCGAGTTTATTAGTAGAAGTATTGTACTTAGTCGCCCACCCACTAACATAAGCTGTTTGAGCAGCAGTAGTGATAGCCACTGTACCCGGGTCATTCGCTACTCCCATCGCATTCACAACAGTAAATTGCTCGTTCATTGCTTTAGTAAGCAGAGTAACATCTGTCTCCCCAGATACTGTAACACCTAATGTGAGCATTGCCTCAAGTTCCCAGAATTTAACCATCCAGGTTGTGGCAATCGGGAAGATACCATTTCCTGTACCCCTATTAAGGATCGCACCTTCAGGGGCATCATCGTACAAACCTCCCGCAGGATAAACACCTACGGCCGTCCTGAAACCAGTATCATTAGGAATGCCGGATGGATCTGACCTGTCGCGGCCAAAGAATCCCGCCAGATACTCTGTCTCAGCTGTTGTCAAAGCCGAAGGGTCTTTTCCGTAAACCTTCTGAGTAACAAACTTGCTAGTGGGGAAGTAACCATATGTGCAATCTGACCGCTGAGAACAAGGAATTGTCTGCTTCTGTGACGGGTCAATTGGATTGAGGATTACTTTGGTTTGGCGCTTGACGTAAAAAGGCAAACGAGGGTCATTGTTGGTGATCAACTCAAGCATGAATTGATGACCCAAATAATCAAACCCGTAATCAGCACCGGAATAACCAGATGAATGCCAAGGGTGACGGAAATCAGGATTGATGGACTTGCTGAACTCAAACCTGAAATTATCAGCAGCAGCGGTTATTAGGTTACCTGAATTAATGACCGCCTGAATATCAGCCTTAGCATTTGGATTAACTAACCTGGTCTGGATCAGCAACTTTAATTTTAAACTAGTTGCTGCTTTCTTCCATCGGGTAATGTTTCCGGTGTAGAACAAATCCCCTCTCACTGTTACAGCACTTGGCAGGGCAAAATTTGCCAAGGCCGCATCCAAAAGCTTAATACAGTCTGCATAAATAGCTGCATCATCTTCATATACTGGTGTTTTAATCTGAGGAGTTGCATTTCCTTTAAAAGCCTCAGAATAGGGTACATCTCCCCAGAAATCCACCATTATACTAAAATAGTATGACTTCAATACTTGGGATATTCCCAAATAATGTGGGTTATCTGCCTTGCCATCCGCGTTTAAATCAACCGAAGTTGCTACGATTAACTCATCCAAATCTTTCAATGGTGTTGTATACAGATAGTTCCATGTACCATTGTAGGATTGGTTGTTGAAAAAGAAATTGTCAGCACTCGTAGTCTGTCCAACAAAACCTGCTGCATTATTATTCATTCCACCAGCAAATGTGAAAATACCATTCACTTGAGCTGAAGTCAAGAGCAACTCTGGTGCTGCCTGCGATGGGTTGTTAGGGTCTGTATTGATATCCAAATCAAACAGATCGCAACTCGTCACAGAAAGCAGAAAGGTTGCTGCGAGAAATATATTTAAACCTTTATGTTTCATAAAATTCTTTCTTTAAAGTTTAACTGATTCTTGAAGCAATGTTTAAAACGTAAGGGTCAAGTTCACACCATATCTTCTTGTAGTTGGAGTTGCCCCATACTCAAAACCTTGAATGTTAGAATCTGAGGCTTCGCTCAGGAACTCTGGGTCAAGGTTAAGATCTTGTAACACGTTAGGTGCTTTCCACCACAAGTTTCTGCCCGAAACTGAAATACGTGCAGATCCGAATGGTGTCTTGCCAAGAATTGCTTTTGGTAATGAATACCCAAGACTAACTTCACGAAGACGGATAACCGTTCCATCGTATATATTAACCTCATCTGCTCCATAAGCTCCCCAACCGTTGCTAAAGTGCGAATCGAATGCGCTGATACCAGTGGTATTCTTGATTTTATTTCCGCTGTCGTCTAAAACAGCCTCATACGTACCAGGATCCCCATATACACCTGGAACTACACGAAGTGCCTCGCGGTCAGCCTGAAATGCTAACTGCCCACGCAGTAGAAGCGAAGCTGCTGAAAAAGAATAGAAATCACCACCTTGTTTCCAATCGATCAATGCAGAAAGTGTAAAACCTTTCCATGTGAAGGTATTGGTCCAACCTAATGTGAAGTCAGGGTTCGGGTTACCGATAATTTGCGACTTGGCCGCGGGAAATGGCAAACCAGTATCTTTATCGATCAACAAATTGCCTGCTTCATCACGTGAATTTGCTGTTCCAAAGATCTGACCGTAAGGTTGTCCATTTCTGTGAATAGTTCCAAACGTTGAACCTGCACCACCAATGAATATCTCACCAGTAGAGCCTGCATCCACAACCTCAGTACGGATGCGGGTAAATGCTACATAAGAATTCCACGAAAATCCACTTGCAGTTGACACGGGTGTAATATCTAAACCAATTTCCCAACCCTTGTTATCCAAACGACCAACATTTGTTACCTCCTGACTGAAGCCAGTTGAACGGGTAATGGAGGCAAATGCGATTTGCTCGGTGGATTGGCGCGTGAAATACGTTGCATCCAACCCAACTTTGTTATTGAGAAATTTCAAGTCAGCACCAATTTCATATTCCGTTGTAAACTCCGGCTTCAAGTTAGGATTGCCAAGAGTATTGTTCAAAGAAGCCTGATTAACTTTTGTACCTGTTGCTGTCGTAAAAGGTGTAGTGATAGCAAAGTTCGTTCTGGTCAAGTATGGCGTGGCATCGTTACCTACCTTTGTACCAGAAATCCTGATCTTTCCAGAATTCAAAATATTTGTAGGTATTGACAAAGCATCGGTGAAAACAAATGATACGCTGGCTCCTGGATAGAAATAACTGTTGTTCCCTGCAGGAAGTGTAGATGACCAGTCATTGCGGCCTACTAAATTCAGGAACAAATAATCTTTATATGCCAAGGAGATATCGGCATATGCTCCGTATAACCTTCTTAATCGGCTAAAATCGTAATCTACAAGCTGGGTAGAGGTTGCACTTGTCAAGTTCAGTCCCCTGGAAATAATCTGGTTACCAGTTACCTTTCTCCTGGTAAGCTCACGTTGATTATTATTAAAACCCAACAAAGCCTTTAATGAGAAATCCTCAGAAATATCTTTTGTAATAGTAGCTATGTA
>JANOJH010000730.1:0-6254 GCA_031408135.1 Bdellovibrio sp.
CGCCCAAGCAAGTTGATCGACTGAGATTACCGATGCTGAAATCCGCAGTCCATAGTTCTGGCGATAACCATGCGGCCTTTACGTTTTCAATTGAAGCCAGCCGCGGGATTACGACCGGCATTTCGTCAAAAGAGAGAGCCCATACCATTCAGACTGCAATTCGCGAGGACGTACTGATCGCCGACATCGTTTGCCCGGGTCATGTTTTTCCACTTAAGGCACGAGAGGGCGGAGTCCTTGAACGCGCCGGTCATACCGAAGCGGCTGTCGACCTTGCCAAATTGAGTCACTTGAATGCGGCCAGTGTTATCTGTGAAATATTGGATGATGAAGGCAACCCCGCAAGCGGACACACCCTTAAAAAATTTGCTGAACATTTCAATATCAAGATCGGAACGATCCAAGACCTGATCAGTTACCGAAAGGCAATTCAAGCCCGGCAATGAAAGAAAAAATTAAAAATAAAACTCCAGATTCAGAACGAAGTCTCGAACTCAGAAAACGAAAGCGCGAGATGCTTTCGATTTTTTCAATTTCGATTTTGCTGGCAATTCTTGTTGGTTTTGAAGTTTATATTTTCCGTTCAGGGCAAAATTTGCCGTCAACCCACGTGCTTTTTTTCATCGGCCTTGTCAACGTCAACCTGATTCTGGTGCTGTTGCTGTTGTTTCTGATTTTCAGAAACGTTGTAAAAGTTTTTATCGAAAGACGTGGAAAAATTTTCGGTTCGAGCCTGAAATCAAAGCTAATGGTTTCATTTGTTTCGTTTTCCGTAATTCCAACACTGCTTGTTTTTACAATTTCGGTATTTTATCTGAACAGCAGCTTCGAAAAATGGTTCTCACAGAGAATGCTTTCAGTTCTGCGTAATGCGTCCGAGGTTATCGACACTTTTATTTCGAATGAAAAAAAGCGGGGCTACGAATATTCCAGACTGGCATCCCGCGAAATAACTAAGCTCCCAACTACGCCGAAACAGCGCCATCTCGACAAACTGCGTACGCGTTATAAACTCGATGCCATCGAGTACTACCATGATATTATCAGTGATCGGATCGTCTCTCAGGATGAAGAACTAAATTCGGATATTATTCCGCCGCTAAATCTCGAGTTTCTACAAAAGGGAATTTCAAATCATGACGAGGCCAGCACGATTCAGATTTTCGGGGATTACAACCTTCTGCGGGTCATGGTTCCGATCGAGACAAAAAAATATACCGGGGTTGTCGTCGTAACAAAATTTCTTAATCTTACACCCGGATCGAAGTTTGACGACATTGTTGGAGCCTATCAGGAATTCCATAATAACTCGCTTGTTGAGTATCCCTTGCGATCAATTTATTTCATTATGTTGATTGTCATGACTCTGGTTATTCTATTTGCGGCCGTTTGGTTCGGATTTTATCTTGCGCGGCAACTGGCAATTCCGCTGGTTCTGCTTGGGCGTGCAACAAAGCGGGTTGCTTCGGGTGATTATTCCCAACTCGATATCGAATCCGGCAGTGAAGAAATCAACAGCCTTATCGGCAGCTTCAACCAGATGATCGGCAATCTCTCAACTTCAGAGCTCGAGCTCCAGCAAACGATTAAAAATCTGAATCAATACACACATTACGTCGAAATCGTTCTCAAAAACGTCAGTGCCGGGGTTATATCTGTGGATATGACCGGGCATATGACAACCGTAAATCGACGCGCGGGTGAACTCCTGCAGATCGATCCGGTAGATAGCGTAGGTAAGCAGGTCCGGCTGTTGCTCAGCGATGAAAACTATAAAATATTTTCGGGCATCATCAGGTCGATGCAGGAAAACTCTTTGGTTTCGCTGCAAAAGGAAATTCGTATCACAGTTGGTGCGGAAACTATTCCATTGTCAGTACATATTTCTATTTTAAAAGACGAGGACCAGAAGGAAATCGGCCGTATTATGGTTTTTGATGACATGACCCCCATTGTAAATGCCCAGCGGGCCGTTGCATGGACTGAAGTTGCCCGTCGAATCGCCCACGAAATCAAAAACCCGCTCACACCGATCAGGCTTTCGGCCGAGCGAATGGCAAAAAAATTCGGCGCGCAGATAACCGATCCCGCCTTTCAGGACTCAATCCGGATGATTGTCACCCAAGTGGATGACATGAAGGTGCTGGTTAACGAATTTAGCCAATTTGCCCGATTGCCTCAGATCAAAACCATACCCGGAAAAATAGATGTAGTTCTTAGGAACGCAATTCAGATTTACATTGATACCCAGTCCCAGATTAAATTCGATCTTAATTTCGATTCCTCTGTTCCGGAATTTAAGTTCGACCCCGACCAGCTCAAGCGTGTATTCGTCAATCTTATCGACAATGCCATTGCAGCTGTTCAACATGAAAAAGATCCGCAGATTTCGATACTGACCGAATATAACAAAAGGCAACAGATTCTCAAAATTTCTTTGTCAGATAACGGTGTAGGAATCTCGCCGCGCGACCGGGACCGTGTTTTTGAACCTTATTTTTCAACCAAGGAAAAAGGTACAGGGCTGGGATTGCCGATTGTGAAGAGTATTATTGAGGATCATGGCGGAATAATCAGGGTATTGGCTAATCAAAACAAAGGTACTAAAATTTATATTGAAATACCTATTTTACCACTAGAGGGCGTTTAAATGGAACTTCATGCAAAGAAAAACAAAGTCAAAATTCTGATCATCGACGATGAGTCTCCAATTCGGGAAGTTCTGTCTGAAAGTCTTCGCGACGACGGGTACGAAGTGATGGTTGCAGCCGACGGAATCTCGGGTTTGGTGGTACTTAAGAATTTTGCGCCCGATATTTGTTTTCTCGATATCTGGATGCCGAAAATGGACGGAATTGAAGTTTTAACTCAGGCCGTTCCACTGCATCCGAATACTTTGTTCGTTATGATTTCCGGCCATGGCACGATCGAAACAGCGGTCAAGGCCACCAAAATCGGCGCGTGGGATTTTATCGAAAAGCCATTATCCCTCGACAAAGTAACGATTGCGATTGATCATATTCTTAAGTTCAAAGGCGAGCGCGACGAAAAAAATGCACTTCTTAATAAATTACGTAACTCGATTGCGTTAGTCGGTGAGTCTCAGGTCATGCAGAAAATTCGCGAGAACGTTACTCGGTTTGCACAGAATAGCGTGCCGGTCATCGTTGAAGGTGAAATCGGATCAGGCCGAGAGCTGGCAGCGCAGAACATTCATTACATGAGCCTCAGGGCCAGCGGACCATTCGCTGAAATCAACTGCAGCACGCTGCCCCAGGATTTGATTGAAATTGAATTGTTCGGCATCGAAAAAGGCACTCTTCCCGGTATCGATAAAACCCGTCGCGGTAAAATCGAACTTATGAACAACGGTACACTTCTCATTGAAGAAATCGAAGAAATGCCCTTGATCCTTCAGGAAAAGTTGGCGCTTTTCATAAAATTAGGCCAGTTCAAAAGATTCGGAAGTTCGGATGTTCTACACAGTGACGTCCGAATTATTCTGACATCGGCTTCCAGCCTCGAAATTCTGAAGGCTAAAAATGTAATTCATTCCGAGCTGCTGAGTCTTATCGGCAATTCGGCGATGGTCATGCCGCCATTGCGAGATCGCCCCGAAGACATCTATTCACTGGTATTCCATTTCAGCGATATAGCCGCCAAGCAGATGGCATCTTTAAGAAAGACAATTTCCGAGCAAGGCATGAAGCTAATGGTCAAACACAGCTGGCCCGGTAATGTGCGCGAACTTAAAAATTTCATCGAGCGGGTTTATATACTGACGCCTTCAGATTTTGTCGATGTGCATGATCTGAAATTCGCAGGCCTGATCGAAAAGAAAGCCATGGGCTCACCCTCTTCTGCCGAACTGAATGAGTTTTCAACATTCCGCGAGGCGCGTGCCGAATTTGAAAAAGATTTTCTTATAAAAAAAATTCAGGAAAACGGCGGAAATATTTCAAAAACGGCAGAGGCAATCGGTTTAGAGCGAAGTTATTTACATCGAAAAATTAAAGCTTATGGAATCGAGGTCAGTATATGAAATGGACAAAGACACATCTCTTTACCTTGAAGGAAGCCCCGTCAGATGCCGAAATTCCATCGCATCGATTGCTCGTGCGTTCGGGGTTTATTAAGAAGTTGGCTCCGGGCCTTCATACGTATGGCGCCTTGGCATTGCGGGCCATCCGCAAGTTCGAAAGTATTATCCGTGAAGAACTCGAAAAAGACGGAGCGATTGAAATCCTGATGCCGATGGTACAGCCGAAAGAACTTTGGATGGAGACCAATCGCTGGAATGAAATGGGCGCTGGACTTTTAAAGTTTAAGAACCGTAACAATCACGATTTCTGTCTTGGCGCAACCCACGAAGAAGCCGTAGTCGACTTCGTCCGGCACGATCTGAAATCTTATCGGGATTTACCTAAGAACATTTACCAGATTCAGACAAAATACCGAGATGAAATCCGCCCGCGTTTCGGTCTGATGCGCGGTCGCGAATTCTCAATGAAGGATGCTTACAGTTTTGATATCGATCAGGCGGGAGCTTTAAAAAACTACGATGCCATGTACAAAGCGTATCAGAGAATTTTTGACCGGCTCAATCTTCAGTACCGGATTGTTCAGGCCGATGCGGGCAATATCGGCGGAAGTCAAACCCACGAATTTCAGCTTTTGGCCGAGGCCGGCGAAGATGCTCTTCTTGTTAGTGATAAAACGCAGTTTGCCGCCAATATCGAAGTATGTCCGGCCATTGATGCTGTTCCGTATGTGTCAAAACAGTCTTCTGAATTGCCCATCGAAAAATTTTCGACACCGGGGCAGAAAACAATTGCCGACCTTGAAAAATTCACTCTGGTGCCCATGCATGAGCTTGTAAAAACTTTATTTTTCTCTGCCAATGAAGAAGCGGATGCCAAAGATAAATCGTTAAAGGCTTTCGCTGTACTATTGCGTGGTAGTGACGAAGTGAATCCGATCAAAGTAAAAAATTATTTAAAAATGGCCAACGCGCCAATGATGCTTAATGATGACGAAGTCAGAACGATCAGTGGGGCCGGTCCCGGCTCATGCGGACCTGTCGGACTGAAAATTCCGGTCTATGCAGACAACGGAATTCAAAATCTCCGGAATTATATCGTGGGAGCAAACGAAGATGATTTTCATCTTAAAAATGTAAATCATGGCCGCGATTATCAAGTCACACATTTTGTCGATTTGCGAATGGCTAAAGAAGGAGACAAGTGTCCTGAATCTGACGGGCGGCTAAAGGCCTATCGTGGAATCGAAGTGGGCCATGTTTTCTATCTCGGCCAGAAATACGCTCAAAAAATGAATGGTGTTTTTCTCGACAAAAATGGCAGGTCACAGTTTTATGAAATGGGCTGCTATGGTATCGGTGTAACCCGAACCGTACAGGCCTGTATCGAACAAAGTCATGACCAGGACGGCATCATCTGGCCAAAGGCGATTGCGCCGTTTCATGTTCATATTTGTCACTTGGATCCGAAAGATGCGCCGGCATCGGAGTATATTGAAAGTATGACAAAAGAACTTGAAGCGAAAAACATCGAAGTCTTTATCGATGATCGGGATGAAAGACCCGGCGTAAAGTTCAAAGATGCAGACCTTCTCGGTTTCCCGGTCAGGGTTGTTGTAGGTAAGAAGGGTTTTGAAGCCGATCAGATCGAAGTTGTACTTAGAAAAACAAAAGAAGTGACGAAGTTGCCAAAAGGCCAAGTCTTTCAAAAAATACTAGAGCTACTGAACTGAGGCAGAGATGGATTTTGTACGAAACCCGATTATTCTGGCATTAGATGTTGATTCGCGGGATGAAGCCTTCGGGATTCTCGATAGCATCGGCGACATCGTCGGAGCCGTGAAGCTCGGCCCGCGGCTGGTATACAGATACGGGGCCCAACTTGTTACCGAAGTGGCTACGATTGCGCCGGTTTTTGTCGATAACAAATACTTTGATATTTCATCAACAATGATTGCGGCAGTTCGGGCTACTTTTGATGCCGGAGCCACGCTGGTGACCGTTCATGCGCTTTCAGGTTCGGCTGCCCTGAAAGAATTGGCCCTTCTCGAAAAAGAGCTGAATAAGCTCCGGCCATTCAGAATTTTGGCAGTAACAATTCTTACCAGTTGGGAGCAATCCACATTGCCTGCTGGATTTCAGCCGTGGCCGATTAAAAACCATGTACAGAGTCTTGCAAATGAGGCTTTAAGCGCAGGGCTTCGCGGCTTGGTTT
>JANOJH010000789.1:0-1527 GCA_031408135.1 Bdellovibrio sp.
GAAATTGCCGTTGTTACAGAAAAAACCGCTTAAACCCGTCAATGTATCCACAAGATGCTCCTTCAAAAAGATTTACACCATAATTGGAGCACGATGAACAATGACTTGCAAGTCGAGCAAAAACTCTAAATTTTGAACCAATGATTCAAGCGAAAGAAGGAATTATTTAGTCTCAGTTGGAGCCGCTGGTTGAACATCGGCTGACGCCGCTGTTGCATCTGCGGAAACCGGCGCTGTCATTTCGGCCTGTGCCGGAACCTTAACTTCAGGCGCCGCCTGCTGAGGTGCATTCTTGGAACATGTAAAACCGGTTGCGAAAGATAAAGCGAGAACTGACAGTATGATAAATTTGCTCATGAACGATCCTTTTTGCCCGTAGGCCGTAAGTTTTTTGAAAAACAGAAGGTCTCACATTTATCTTTTCTTGTTAACTATTTTTTTTGGCAGCTCGGGCACCAGAAAGTTGACCTGCCCGCTTGAATCCCGCTCTTAATTGGAGTCTTACATTTCAGGCAGAGCTCATTTTTTCGGCCATAAACAAAAAACGATGTTTGGTAGTTTCCCTTTTCCCCATAGGAATTTCGATAACTCGAGATACTTGAACCACCGGCCGAAATTGCGGCAGTCAGTACCACTTCAATTTCTTTAAAAACTGCGCTGAAGTTTTTCTGACTCAGTTTTGAGCATTTCTTTTGCGGATGAATGCCGGTCCTGAAGAGAACCTCCGACGCATAAATATTCCCCACGCCTACAAGTAACTTCTGATTCATCAGCGCGGTTTTAATCGGGGAGCTGAGCCGCTTAAAGCTTTCACCAAGTAAGTCAAAGTCGGTCGCGCTGTCGAGAGGCTCGGCCCCCAGCAGGCTAAAGCGTTCAGCCAATTTCTCCCGACGGATGACTTCGATAAAGCCGAAACGCCGCGGGTCTTCAAATACAAAAAAAATTTCCTTATCAACTGCAAAAGCCAGATGATCGTGCTTTCGCCGCTCCCAGCCCGCTTTTTCGCGCCGCCACGAGCCTGTCATTCCAAGATGGGAAATCATAACATATTCGCCAAAGTAAAATAAAATATATTTGGCTCGTCTGGAAATTTTAACTAACGGTAAACTTTGCAACTTCTGCAACTGGGTTTTCGGGATCCTAAATCGCAGATCACTGCGGAAAAACTTCCATTCCCGGATAGCAGAACCCGGCTCGAGCATTTTAGCCAGATTCCGGCACACGATTTCAACTTCGGGTAGTTCTGGCATTAGGCACTTAACTTCCTGAAATCATTCAACTTCATTTTTGCTTTTTGGCTCAGGTAAGCCAAGGTAAGCCGATATGGGTTCATTTAGCCTCCTGAGCGGTGTTACATTGTTTTATTCTTCTTGTCTAGGCAACTGATCCCTCGATTTCTTGGATAAGTCTATAGTCATTGAAAACCCGATGGGCTGTTTCGTAGGAGCATTTCAACCTGTTTTTAATTTCCGTTGGACTCTCGGCCCCAATTTCAATGGCGGAAATAATATCTGCGCGCCAATTGCA
>JANOJH010000750.1:0-2081 GCA_031408135.1 Bdellovibrio sp.
CAGCGCATTGTTTCCGAATATTACAAAATCAGGGTAACCGATCTAAAATCCACGAGCCGCGCTAGGCCAATTGTGGTGCCTAGACAAATTGCAATGTACTTAATTAAGAGATTTTTAGATAAGTCTCTCGTTGAAATCGGAAAAGCATTTGGGGGCAAAGATCACACGACTGTGATCAATTCTTTGGATAAAGTGGAGATTCTACAGAACAAAGATCCTCAATTTAAGAATGATATCGATGAGTTAGTTAATCAAATCCACAATGTTACTGGATTGTAATTGTTGATTGTTGAAAAGCCTGTGGATATCTGATGAATAAAAATGAGGATAAGTTTTTATGTTGGAAACCCTGCTGATTAGGTAACTTTATCAGTTGAGATTTCCACAAAAAAAGGCTAATAATTTTAAACACTTAGTTTGAAAAATAAGTTTACCGACTCCCCTACTATTACTACTACTTATTTAATATATATTAATAGGAAATTAAGAACATGAAAATAGAGATACAAAAAAAAGATCTTCTTGGTTTATTAAGCCGAACTCAGAACATCGTTGAAAAGCGAAATACAATGCCTATCTTGATAAACGTTTTGCTTGATGCGCGTGAAAATCAATTAAAGGCTTACGCTACAGATTTGGAAGTTAGTCTTACAGACACAGTAGTTGCCCAGATTAAAGAGCCTGGTAAGGTTGCAGTGAGCGCCAAGAGCCTTTTTGAAATAACGAAAGAGCTTCATGATGGTCCGATCCAATTAATTAAAAAAGACAACAATTGGTTAGAAATTAAACAGGGTAAATTTTTATCAAAGATTATTGGTGTTGCTGCTGAAGAGTATCCGGTATTTCCAACTTACAGTTCTGAAAATTTTTCGAAAATGAACGCGGCTGATCTGAAATTCATGATCGATAAAACTATTTACAGCGTTTCGAATGATGAAACTCGATACCATTTAAACGGCGTATACTTTGAAAAAATAGAAAAAGATTTGATCACAATGGTCGCAACGGATGGACATCGTCTAAGCCTTATAAAACAAAAATTTAAAAACTTAGCTCTTGCCGAGAAGGTTGGAGTTATTATTCCGAAAAAAGGCTTGTTTGAAATTAAAAAATTAATTGAATCAAACGTAGAAGAAATATTTATTGCGGTTGAAGGCTCACAATTTATTTTAAAATCCGGCTCATGCGTACTTATGATTCGTCTCATAGAAGGTAAGTATCCCAACTATCACCAGTTTATTCCACAAAAGTTTACACATAATATCGTTGTGCCACGTGATGCAATTTTATCCTCATTAAAGAGGGTTTCATTGCTCGCAAATGTAAAATCAAAAGCAATAATGATGAGTTTTTCTGAAAATAAACTGGAAATTACCTCTAATAATCCTGAGCTTGGCGATGCTAAAGAAGAATTGGATATTTCGTATAAAGGTCCTGACTTAAAAATTGGATTTAATGCCAGATACATCGAAGATGTCCTGAAAAATATTGAGCAGGACGAAGTAGAATTTGAGCTGAATGATCAGCTGTCTCCTGGCGTATTAAAGGCACGCAACAGTTCTGACTACATCAACGTCGTTATGCCAATGCGAATTTGAAAATAATGAATGGTTATCAAATCACTATCAGTTGTTAATTTTCGAAATTTTAAATCTGCAGAAATTAATTTTAATGAACGACTGAATATCGTCATCGGCGAAAACGGTCAGGGTAAAACAAACATCATTGAGGCCATATACTTATTGGCTGAGCGCGAAAGTTTCAGATATTCAAAAAATGAAAATTTGATTCAACTTGGTAAATCCCAAGCCGCAATTCATAGCCGGATCTTTAATGGAAATCTTGATTATAGTGTTTCACTTAAAATTTCATCTCATAAAAAAGATTTTCTTGTTAACGAAAAAACAATGGCTGCAAATAAAATCCCAAAGTTCTCGGTTGTACTTTTTTCGCCGGAAAGCCTGAGTATCATTAAAGAAAGTTCAGACGAGCGCAGACAATTGGTTGATCAACTGATTGAACAGGTTGTGGGAAATGGTGCCGAAATCATTTACGATTATAAAAAAGTTCTTAAAACCAGA
>JANOJH010000769.1:0-2407 GCA_031408135.1 Bdellovibrio sp.
CTGCCCTTCGAACCTGGGCACATACATTCTCTCATCCATCCAGACTTTATAGGTGTTGTTATCCGGGTCTTTATACTTTCCAAACTGCCAGTTGGTGCGCCAGCCAGTATCAGAGCCGTTGACAATATAAACAAGTCGCTCGCTTTCACCTGGATGATCGCCATCATTGTCCTCACTTATTAAATTTCCATATTCATCAAACACAAACTCGTGGGTGTTTCGGTTGCCATAAGCAAACACTTCAAAGTCGCTACCATCCGGATTAGACCTAACAATAACACCACTGTTGGGATGTTCCCATTTTTTTCCGTCAGGGCCGGTGCCATTAAATCCGATATCACCAATCTGCCAATAGATTTTACCCTCTGGCCCCACTTCAATGCCAGACATGCCATGGCCGCCAAAACCAATGTGCACACCGTAGCCGTGAGAGATGGAAGTTTTCTTATCAGCAATGCCATCTCCATTATTATCTTCTATTCTCCATAAGTCAGGACCTAAGGCCACAAACAAATCGTTACCGTGTTTCAAGACACCACCCATGGCATCGGTGACCTCATCATGAAAGTCTTCCACCATTAATTGTGAAAGATCTGCAACACCATCACCTGAAATATCTTCCAGCCTATACACATGCTCCTTTTCAACGGTCATGTCCTTCCAATCATGAGAGCCGTCATTATTAAGATCCTTCAACCATTCATTCTTTTTGCTGTTTTCAGGAGACAAAACTTTATGCAGGAAAGCCCTCTTCTCTTCTATAGTTTGCAATTGGATTGATTCTATTTCCCAATCCTGATGGCCGCGTATATCAAACTCAGAATTCTTTTGTCGGTTAGTTCGGGTATAATATAATCGTCCCTGGTCATCCACATCAATAGAAACAGGATCGGCCACCAATGAATCGACACCCCATAAGCGAAGCGTAAGTCCTTCTGCTAATTGAGGGGCGATCACGGCCTCAATTGATTTGGCTAACTCAGCAGTTCGGGCTGGATCCATCTGTTTAATTCTTGTGTCGATAGGTTCCCTTTCTTTTTGGCAACCTGGTAATGCGAGCACAGAAAATAGGAAGAATGTGCGAAACATCTTTTGTACCCTTGAAACAAAATTATCTGCTCTCATTTTAAACTCCGTTAAGAATGCTAAGTTAATAAACCATCATTATAAATAGTTCACCATTCACCACAAGTGTCTTTTAAATGGGAAGATATTTCACTAAGTTGTTAGCCGTTATTATGATTTACTTCATATTCATGTCATAATCTAAACCTCACCCCTACAATTAAATGAATAATTTTAATATCAATCGCAGACTTTTCCTGAAAGGAGCAACTGCATCACTCGCCCTCACGGCATTGGGTGCCCAGGGTATGGACATTATCAATCCTGCACA
The DNA here is from genome assembly GCA_031408135.1 of Bdellovibrio sp. Classification (GTDB taxonomy): domain Bacteria; phylum Bdellovibrionota; class Bdellovibrionia; order Bdellovibrionales; family Bdellovibrionaceae; genus Pseudobdellovibrio. The sequence goes on from JANOJH010000769.1 coordinate 1,397, forward strand.
GACACTACGAGTAGGATTAATTGGAACCGGGTGGTATGGAAAAAGTGATTTGTTCCGATTGATCCAAGTAGTTCCCGTGGATGTTGTAGCACTTTGTGATGTCGATAAAAATCTTTTGAATGCCGCTGCCAAATTAGTGAGCCAGCGCCAAAAGTCGGGAAAGACACCCAAACTATACGGAGATTACCGTAAGATGCTCTCGGAAAATAAACTAGACATCGTTCTGATCGGAACGCCCGATCATTGGCATGCCCTTCAAATGATTGATGCGGTTAAAGCGGGTGCACACGTTTATGTACAAAAGCCAATCAGCGTAGATGTGATGGAAGGAGAAGCCATGGTTGCGGCCGCCCGCCAATATAAGCGTGTTGTGCAAGTGGGCACCCAACGAAAAAGCACACCTCATTTAATCGAAGCTAAAAATAATATTGTAGATGCTGGCCTTCTCGGTAAAATATCACATGTAGAGATGTGCTGTTACTTCCCTATGCGAAACAATGGCAATCCTCCCCTTGAACCGGTTCCTGATTTTCTCGATTATGAAATGTGGACAGGGCCTGCACCATTCCGACCGTATGACGGCTTGCCGCACATAAGGTGGTGGCGCACTTTTATGGAGTATGGAAACGGTATTATGGGCGATATGTGTGTTCACATGTTTGATACTGTGCGTTGGATGTTAAAACTAGGATGGCCTAAATCCATCAGCTCCACAGGAGGGATTTATGTTCAGAAAGAAGGTAAGTCTAATATTGCAGACACACAATCTGCCGTTTTTAAATATGACGAACTCAATTGTGTTTGGCAACATCGTAGCTGGGGAACTCCCGCTGATCCCGATTACCCCTGGTCTTTCATTTTGTATGGTGAAAAAGGCACCTTAAAAGCCAGCACCATGAAATATGATTTTATACCGCATGGCGAAGGCGGGACTAAGATTCATAAGGATGTTGTTTATGAGCGTGAAAAATATCCTGAAGACCTTACCGAAGAGAGGATTGAATTAAATGC
>JANOJH010000798.1:0-1538 GCA_031408135.1 Bdellovibrio sp.
GTGTGATAATGATTCTATTGTCACCGAATATTTTCCCAAGGGATTCAGCAAAATGGTGAAGGGTTTGCATAGATTCAAGCGCTCCCACAGCCAGCAAAATGCCCATAAAGAAAAGTACACTGGGAATGTCAATTCTTGATACGGCATTAGCAGCCGAGTATTTCTTTTTTTCCGATTCATCTAAATCAGGATTGATCAGTTCTGAAGTAACCCACAAAACGCCTAATCCCAAAAGAATGCCCATGTAAGGAGGAAGATGAGTGACGGTCTTGAAAATAGGAACTGAAATTAATGCGCCCACTCCTACAAAGAGCATGGTCTTACCACCTTTCACATAGGCAGCATCTTTTCCATCGCTTAACACTGCATCTTCATGCAGATTACCTTTCAATTTGAAACTTAAATACACCAAGGGAACAAGCAAACAAATCATGCTTGGAACGAATAGGTTTTTTATAATGGCAAAGGAGGAGATTTGACCACCAATCCAAAGCATTGTTGTTGTAACGTCCCCAATGGGAGACCAGGCACCTCCGGCATTAGCTGCGATGATGATCATGCCGGCAAAGAATAATCGTTTTTCTTTATCGGGTATCAATTTTCTGATTAACGAAACCATCACAATGGTTGTGGTGAGATTGTCTAAAATGGCAGAAAGGAAAAAAGTGACACCGCAGATGATCCAAAGCAATTTTCTTACATCCTTCGTTTTAATGCGATCGGTGATGAAACGAAAACCATGATGCGCATCGACCAGTTCTACAATGGTCATGGCGCCTATCAGAAAAAAAAGAATGGAGGAAATTTGACTTAGATTATGCGAAAGCTCGCTTTTAATAAAGCTGCGATAAATTTCAACTTCGCTCAGGTGTATGGAATTTTTGAGGCCTTTTACAAAAGAATTAAAATGATAACTTTCCAACAGCGAACCATTAGGAGTGTCAAGGGCAAATAATGTCCAGCATAATACTCCGATGATAAGAGCAGTAGCTGTTTTGTTAATTTTAATAGGATGTTCAAGCGCTATTGCTAAATAGCCTATCACAAAAATAAAAACGATGTATATCTCCATAAAAGCGGTACTATCAAAAGTGAAAAGTAGGAAGGATTCAGTTTTAAAGAACACTTACTCTTGTCTTTTAATGAAATTCTAATGTTCACTGCATGTATAGGTAAAAACGGGTCACTAAATTTAGACCATGAAGATTTTGCTGATTGAAGACGAGCCCAAGACTGTTCAATACATCAAGAAAGGATTGGAGGAGAATGACTATGAAGTGGATGCCGCTACGGACGGGATGACGGGCAAGCACCTCGCCTTGCGAAATGCATATGAATTGATCATAACCGATATTGTTTTGCCGGGTCTGGATGGACGAAAGTTATGTCTCCAAGGCGGTTAGCATTAATATGGGTGTTGCAATATCGGCTTCGCGCAATTGGAGACATAACTTTCGCCCATCCAGACCCGGCAAAACAATATCGGTTATGATCAATTCATATGCATTTCGCAAGGCGAGGTGCTTGCCCGTCATCCC
>JANOJH010000801.1:0-1361 GCA_031408135.1 Bdellovibrio sp.
AGTTGATTTTTTTCGTTCCTCCAAAATATAATCAAGGCCATCCTCTTTTAAGTAATCATTAAACTTTTCTGCTTCCATTTCAATATAGGCTGCATTACTTTGCATCACCAAAAGGTGTGTTCCTTGCTGCGAAAATTTAAATGACAAATTATTTCCTTCTGTGGTCATCACTCCTTTCAGCAAATCCTTTTTTCCTGAAAGATTATGCATTTCCAGTTTCTCTGCTTTGTGACGTTTCAAATCCCAAAACTCTCCGGTGAAGCTCTCGCCCACCATAAAATCCACTTTCATTTCTTCTCCAACCTTATATTGAAATTTCTTTGGTTGCAACCAAAACTCATGACTTATCCCAACCAGAGTCACCAACATCAAGACTAAAAGAATTCGAACTTTCCTTTTCATAACTTTTAAAATTGACAATTGTGTGTTGATCAACTATTCATTATTGATTCGATCTCCTCCGCTTCAATGGGAATATTTTTCATTAAATCAATATTCGTATTTTTACCAATCACCACATTGTTTTCGAGTCGAACACCAAACTTCTCTTCTTTAATATAAATTCCAGGCTCAATCGTCCAAACAGATCCTACCTGAACTTTATCATGCATATTGCCAACATCGTGCACATCAAGGCCCAGCATGTGCGAGGTGCCATGATAGAAATATTTTTTATAGGCCGGACTCTCTTCTTTTTGATTTTTGATGTCCGTTTTACTGATCAGCTTAAGCTTTAGCAATTCACTTTCCATGAGTTTTTCAATCTCTTTCTGAAAATCGAAATAAACCACACTTGGCGTAAGCATTTTAAATGCTTCACGTTGAATACGAAGCACGGCATTGTAAACATCCTTTTGTCGTTTAGTGAACTTTCCGCTAACCGGAATAGTGCGAGTAAGGTCTGCATTGTAATTGGCATACTCTGCCGCAACATCCAATAAAACCAATTCACCTTCTTTACACTTTTTGTTATTCTCAATATAATGAAGTATAACATTACTTATCCCGGAAGCGATGATGGGTGTATAGGCAAAACCCTTTGATCTTAATTTTATAAATTCATGGATGTATTCGGCTTCAATTTCATTTTCGGCTACACCCGGTTTTAAAAATTTAAGCACCCTGCGAAAACCACTCTCCGTAATATCACAGGCTCGCTGTAACAATTCAATTTCGCGCTGTTGCTTTATTCTTCTTAAGGAAGCCATACTGGGCGCCACTCTTCTGTAGCGATGAAGCGGATACTTTTGCTTGCACCATTCTATGAACCGAGTGTCTCTGCTTTGCACCAGCACATCCGCCCGATAATGTTCATTCGTATTTAAGTACACATTATCCACACCCCCCATGACCATCATGTG
>JANOJH010000826.1:0-1254 GCA_031408135.1 Bdellovibrio sp.
TGAATCATGCTGACTGCCAACATCATCCACTCGGATTGAAGTTATTTATTTTATTTCAATGAGAAGTGTCTTTTTAATTTCTCTGTCGTGCAAAGATTCCTGATAAGCCTGTTCAATTTTTTTAAAAGTCGGCTTGCAATGTTCTACTAATTCTTTTGCGTCATCAAATTGTCCCATGTGTGTCTATATTAAATGTGGCATATCTCCATTTACCGATTGAATCATGCTGACTGCCAACATCATCCACTCGGATTGAAGTTATTTATTTTATTTCAAAATGCCGCCTCTACTGGTATTTTTTCAGTCACAACTAAAAAGAAAAGCAGGCCTATTGACCTGCTTTTCTAACTTCAAAAAATAATTAGCTTATACTTTCGCTCCACCCACTTGTGGTTTATCAAAATCTACCACGATAGGAGTTGCAATGAATATGGAAGAATAAGTTCCAATCACGACACCAACAAAGAGTGCGAAAGAAAATCCTCTCATTGCTTCGCCTCCAAATAAGAGCAGGACTACCACAACAATCAATACTGTTCCTGAGGTAATCAACGTTCGGTTTAGCGTACTGTTCATGGCACTGTTAAAAATCTTGTTGCGATCGTGACTGGTACCAATGCTCATGTATTCACGAATACGATCAAAAATAATTACGGTATCGTTGATGGAATAACCTATCACGGTAAGTATGGCGGCCACAAACACCTGATCAATTTCAAACGAGATACCCAATGCCCCCGAGATGGCGAAGGCTGCAAACACAAATAAGGCGTCATGGATAAGGGCCACGATAGCCCCTGCACTGTATTGCCATTTGCGGAACCTTACCAAAATATAAAGGAAGATACCTATAATGGAAAATAAACCTGCTTTAAATGCTGAGTTCTTGATATCATCGGCAACAGTAGCGCCCACTTTGGAAGAGGATGAAATGGTAAAGTGCTGTTCATCCACAGTGGCGTCATTCTCCATGTATGTAAGACCACTAAACTTTTGAATGCCTTGGATCAATGCACTTTTCACTTTGTCATCTCCTACCTCCGAATCATCTTCAATTTGATACGAAGTGGTAATCTTCATCACATTATTACTTCCGTAGTTTTTTACCTCAGTACCGGAGTTCTCAAAACTTTCTACCAGGCTATTTCTCATGCTGGTGGCTTCAACTGGCTTATTAAAGGTAACCACATAGGAACGTCCTCCCTTAAAATCAATTCCCAAATTCAACCCTTGAATAAGGACTAACGCCAAACC
>JANOJH010000834.1:0-1138 GCA_031408135.1 Bdellovibrio sp.
AAGCTTAGCCACCTCGGCAGGGATTTTATTGATGGGCCAACCAAGAATAGCAATCGCCATGACAGGTTCGCCACCCATGGCATAAACATCGCTGATGGCATTGACAGAAGCGATGGCTCCAAAGGTAAACGGATCGTCCACGATGGGCATAAAAAAATCCGTTGTACTGATCATGCAGGTTCCATCACCAAGATCATAGACGGCAGCATCATCTTTCGATTCGTTGCCTACTAATAGGTTGGAAAACTTTACTTTGGGCAGATCCGAATGTAGAATAGTATCCAACACAGCCGGGGAAATTTTACAGCCACAGCCTGCTCCGTGAGAATATTGGGTGAGTTTTATTTCCGTCATCATTTTTTTAACCACATAGGCACATAGAGTACATAGAATATTTATTGATCAGGTAAAGTTCTGAAATATTCATTTACAAAAGTTCTTTGACCCTTCTTTGAATAAATTAACACAATTAAAATTTATCAGAATGCCTTTAGGCTTCTTTAACAACTTCATATAGGTTAATAATTGAGCTTCGTGAATTGGAGCAATTTCGTCAACTGTTTTCAATTCTATTACAACAGCATTTTCCACTAAAAAATCACATCGAAGTTCAGCATCTACGTCAATACCTTTGTAATTCACGGCAACAAAGAACTCTGAATGATGGAAAATTTCTCTAAGTGAAAATTCATGCTTCAAGCATTTATGATAGACACTTTCCAGCAAGCCAGGTCCTAAGGCTTTATGGACTTCAATAGCGGCACCAATAATCTGATAAGTCAATTCATCCAAATACTTTTTTGTCATGACATTTATTTACATAGAAACATTGGGAACAAGGAACACTTAAACTCAGTAGAACTATGTATCCTATGTGCCTATGTGGTTCAAAATATCTGTTACAAAGTCCCTTACATTTTTTCCGTCCCAACTAACCCTAGCTTTAATTTTTTGGTTTCGTTTATCTATGCTGTTAAGATAAGCCTTATCATAGTAGGTGAGCAAGATATCTATCGTAGAAGCCATATCGCCTTGTAAAAGTTTCTCTTTAGCAGAATTGTAATGCTGGCCCCCAAGTTTTGTTACTACTTTGCCCATGATCGTTAAAAATTCATCTCTATCGGCAGAGCCATACTCT
>JANOJH010000839.1:0-8043 GCA_031408135.1 Bdellovibrio sp.
TACGATATCAGCTCACTTAATTTTGATGAAGGCCGGGTCATCAGCTTATTCATGCAGACGCTGGTGATCGCATCCATTCTTGGGCTGATCCTTTATTTTCTGTTCGCACGGCTCATTGAGTATCCTATCCGGACTCTGAACCTACAGATTGACAAAGCCTTGTTAGAAAAATCCGACCGGACTGAAGTTCTATTTGACTACCCGGTTTTTCAGAAATTAGTTTCAAATGTAAATACCATACTGAACCGTGCCTGGAACGGTGGCGGAAATCAGAGCTCGGTTTCGAAACCAAAACAGAATAATGATGTTGAATTTTCGAACCTGGTTGAAATGATTTCTCATCCGGCAATTATTATCGATCCTGAGCAAAGAATTATTGCGCTGAATTCGAATTTCGAACAATTGGCCCAGATCAGTAAGGAAGCGGTGCTGAACCAGAGTTATCAGGTGATTACCGATAATGCTCTTGTTCAGAATATGGATTCACTGGTCGCGCGTTCGAAGCAAGCCCCCTACGAAAACCACGCCGATAAAATTCCGTTTGCACAGTACGAGTGTGAGATTTTCTGTCAGGCATTTTTGAGTTCAGAGGGCGAACCACAGTATTTTGTATTAACATTGGTACAGATCGCAACACCTTAAAAGAAACGGGAGCCGGTAAATAAATGTCAGCAGCTGTTCAACAGAAACCTGAGATTAAAATCAAACTGAGTGTGGTTAAAGGTCCGCACTCGGGTCAGGTCTATCAGTTGAACAAGCCGATTTTTACCATAGGGCGCGGTCCTGAGAATGACCTTGTTCTGATGAATGATCCGCAAATAAGCCGTTCGCATGCCAAAGTTATGATTGTTGATCGCGACCTTGAAGTTGTTAACTTGAGCAGCAAAAATGCAATTTTTGTTGATGGCGAAGGTGTGCAAAGATGGAAAATCGTAAATAATTCAAACTTCACCGTTGGCGACAGCGAATTCAAAGTTGAATATGATTTAGGACTGGCCGTTGTGTCGATTCCGACGGTCATCCCGGCAAACATTGCTACGGTATTGCCGCTAAAACCAAAAATAAGGGCCGTACCTCCGAAAAAAGAAATTGTGGCAAAACCGCAACAAAAGCAATCGAATATGATGCCGGCGAACAGGAATCCGGGGCCACCGGGTATGCGACCGCAGCAGATGATGTCTCCGCAGCAACAACAGCAGATACAACAACAGATGCAGCAGCGAATGGCCGGCGCCGCAGGATTTCAGCAGGACAGACCCGCGCCTGAAAATGGTTCGTTGATGGCCAATTCCAAATTCAAATTTTACCTGATCATTGCGATTGCGATAATCGGAATTTATTACAATTTTTCAAAACCGACAAAAAGCGCCCGGTCAAAAAAGATCGTTTCAACTCTTAAATACGAAGATGAAGTAAATACGAAGCTGATTTCAGCGAAGGAAAAAGATCTGGCCGCAGATCGCGAGCTCCGTTCGAAAGAAAAGGCCAGATCCCCTCAGGCCTTTCGGGTAGATGAAAGCTTTATTCGCGGTATGCGAGACTATCAATTGGGTAATTATACGCGCGCGCAGGAGTTCTTCCAGTTGGTTCTGAATTTGGAACCAGACCATGCACTGGCCAAACGTCATCTTTATTTGTCGCGAGTGCGATTTGATGAGCTTATCCAGGAAAAATTAATGCTTGGAGAATCTTATTTTAAGAAGCATAATTTTAGAATGTGTGAGTCGATGTACAGTCAGGTCATGGATATGCTGAACGGCAAAAATAATGATCAAAAATTCCAGCTTGCTGAAAAAAAGGCAAGAGAGTGTGAACTGGCATCTGAAGGTATCCGGTAATGTCCCGTCTTAAGGTCATGCTTCGCGGTTCCTTAATCAGCGAATTCGCATTAAATCCCGAAAAAGAATATATCGGCGGCCGCAAAGAAGGCAGCGACATACGTCTGCAGGCTGAAAAAGGAATTTCGCGCGAGCACTTTAAGCTTAAATATTTAGACGGTCATTGGCAAATTCGCGCGGTTTCCAGATTCGGCGATGTCTTTTCACTTGGTCAAAAGGTTGAGCAGATCGACCTTCAACATGGTCAAACTTTTCAGATTCCGCCATACGAATTCAGTTTTCTCGATGTGCCAGATGCGGGTTTGCCTGATCAAAGACAGGGTAATGCCGCTTCCGTAAAATTCGGTGAAGACGAAAAAACTGTTATCGGTGCCGCTCCTCAGGTTCCGTACATAAAACTCGTCAATTCAGCCGGAGAAGTCCGCGAGATGCTTCGCCTTGAAGTCGGTGAAGTTTGGGTAGCCGGGCGAGACCCTTCCTGTCAGATTATTATTCCGGATCACCGGGTCAGCCGAAGACAATTTGAAATTTACAAAGTTAATGGTGCTTATACAATTCTGGATCTGGCCAGCGTAAACGGCACGTTCCTGAACGGCAGTCCGATTTCGTCTACTGATCCACAGTCGTTAAAGAGCGGTGACGCAATTACTGTTCTCGACAACATTCTATATTTTGAGCTTCACGACCCCAACTTTAAGTATAAAGTCGACAGGATCATCGTGCCGCCTATGCCAGTCGGTAAACCGGAAGAGGTCTATCAGGAAGAAGTGCCGAGCGAAACCGAAATCATTGAGCCTGAAGAAGAACAGGTTGAAGAATACGGCGTTCAGCAACAGTTGATGACATCAGACAGTCCATTTACCGGAATGCCGGGTGATGGAATGCAGGATCCGAATCAGTATTATAATTTCCAGGCTCCACCGCAACAACAGCCGCCGCCACCTACAGGTATGGCAAAGTTGATGCAAAACAAGCCGATGCTGATCACCATTGTGCTGATTATTCTGGGCGGCGCTTATTTCTTTGATGAAATGCTGAACAAGCCTGAAGAGCCTCAACAAGTAGCGTTGGGCGGAGATGCATTTTCTAAACTGACGCCGGCCCAACAAAAAGAAGTTGAAGAAAATTACCGGATTGCCGAGCAAATGTATAACCAGCAAAAATATGATCTGGCTCTCGAGAAAATCCGTAAAATAAAAGAACTCTTGCCGGGCGGTTACAAAGATAGTGAAAAGATCGCACTGGATGCCGAACAAGCGAATCTGACACTCGTTCAAAGTGTAAAAGATGAAGAAGCCAAACGTGAAAAAGAAGAGCGCGATGCCAAAAATGTTTTAATTATAGCGGGCTGTCAGAAATTGCTTGGCCCGAAAGTGACTGCAGCGGATATGAATCAGTGTCTGGCTCCGGTAATTGCGTCTAACCCTGACAATAATGATGTAACCAGATTGATGGCGGAAGCCGACAAAATCGAAAGAGAACGGCTTCAAAAAGAGGCCGAAGCCAAGACGTATGCCCAACAGGTCGTAGAGCTTGCAAAGTTGTTCACTGATGCTGAAGGTGTGCAGGAGCAAGGCTACGCATTCAAGGCTATTAAGAAATACAAGCAGGTGGTTGCGAGAAGTGACTTGCCTGATCCTAAAAAACTGAAAGAAAAATCCAAAGAACGGATTTCATTCATTGAGCAGAAAATTCGCGATAAATCCGAAGCCAGCATGAACTCGGCGGAAGGCCTGTATAAAACAGGTAATATCAAAGAAGCAGTTATAACCCTTCGCGAGGCAAAAATTTACGATCCTGAAAACAAAAGTATCAATGAAAAAATCGACATTTTCACAATTGAATTGAAAAAGCAGATGCGTTCAATTTATCAGGACTCGATTATTGATGAAAACTACGGAATCCTTGAAAACACTGAAACTAAACAAGGTGCCAAAGACAAATGGAAAAAAATTACAGAATTGGATCTTGAAGACGGGGAATATTATCGAAAAGCCGTTACCAAATTACGACGTTATGGAATTCTCTGATGAAAATTTTTTCACGGAACTCTGCTACCGGGCAAAAATTGGCAGCAACAAATGTATCGAGCCTACTTGATAATAAGCTGATACTGATTTTGCGAACCTGGGGTGCTTCTGAGCACAATCAAAAATTTATCGATGAAGTGGTTCACTATCTTTCTTCAACTCAGGCTGATATTGAAGTAACAACGCCGTTCGACTACCAAGAGAATCTTTCGGCGCTTGCTAATCGGACCCGCGTTTCGCTTCTGCTTGCCCATGATTATTTTTACCGTAATGAAAACAAGAATGAATACCTGATCGGCTTTGAAGCAACAGTACTTTTTAAATCAAAGAAGGAAATTGCCTGGTCAAGCGTCGGACGCTTCGAAATCGGAAAAATTGTGGGGGGCTCTATTAGAGCTTTCGTCAATAATGGCACTGATCTCGACTCTGAAACACTGCTTCCGGTCCAGCTGATAGGAATAGAACGCGAAATCGATATTACCTCGGGCTCGCTGGCACTTAATCCCGACGAAAAAATTGTTGTGGCCTCCACATTTAGGAATCAGATTTTTGTGAATGAAGCTTCGAACTCAATTGAATCACTTATCGACGTCAGAAACGGCACGGGTGCCTGCTGGTTTTCGGTGATTACTTCGGAATAGGCCAAGACTTCTCGGGATTCCATAACCCCCAGATATTTTCATAAGCCAGATTGTACGAATTTCTACGGGCGTCTTCATAGATGGCATCTTTTTCAATTTTCGGATCCTGAAAATAAATCAGCAGCGTTGAAAGTGGTTGCGATGTTGCGTTTGTTCCCAGACGAATTTTTTCATTCTGAAAGACCGATCTTCTGGAGTTCGGCTTTGACCAGTATTCTTTATTGGAAATGACCCAGCGGTAGTCTGGCGGCTGATAGTCGGTCCACTTAACAGCATTGGTGTCTTTTCTGAGATCATCGAGGTTTGAAAAATCCTCTTCCGTCAGCAGACTTTGGGTTTTCATTAAGTCAATAGTCTCGAGGCCGTCGGTCAAACGATTATAAAATTCCCCTTCATTGGCTTCGATAAAAAGATAATTTTTGAAAATGAGAGCAAAACGCAGTTCAAGTTGTTGCTTCCAGGTATTCGTAGTCTCGATAATGAGCTTTCTTGAATCTGCAGATAGATTTTCGTTATTCAACCATAATCCGGAAAATTCCCAGACCGGAAAATGCAGGTCTTTAATTCCGGAATACATCGGATTGACAGTTTTAATAAGGCTGTAGCCAAGGTCAGCCAGATTAACTGCATTGTCGATTTTCCAGTTTATGCCCTCATCGCCTTTTTGGCGCGGCGGCTTTACAAAGAGTGCAATATTGGTATTTTCGCTGTGCAGATTTGAAAATGCGGATTCGTTAGGCCGGTTGTAATCAGACTCTCCCTGCAGACCTAATACCACAACATAATTAGTTTCCCAGAGGTTCGCGGCTTTTAACTCGTTAAAAAAAAGTCCCAGTTTATCGTCAAAATTTTCGATGCTTGAAATCTGGGTTTCACCTTCGTTAAGGGATTCCAGTTCTGAGGTATAAATAACCGAAAAAAACGGCACCGAAGATTCTTTCGCCCAATTCCTAAAAAGAATCGTCTGTTCCTTGAAGTTCATCGAGTACATCGATTGATTCAGAAATGAAGAATCATCGAAAATGTCAAATCCTCGTGATAGCCCGGTTTTTTTTAAAATGGCCGGATTGCCGCTCCAGAATGACGTGCGGTAAGTTGCCGATTTAAAGAATTCCTGTAAAAGCGGCTGCTCCGGACTCATTCTGTCAAAACTTCTGTGTAGCCGGTGCTGAAACGGGTAGGCACCCGAAAGTAGCGAGCCCATTGATGCGGCGGTTTGCGTTGACGTTGTAAATGCGTTTGAAAAACGAATTGATTCCTGGCACAGAGTGTTCAGCCCTGAAATCCCCGTAGTCCGGTCTTCGTTGCACGAAAAAGAGTTAAACGAAAGTTGATCGGCGGCAATAATGATGAAAGAAGGCTTTTTAATTTCCTGGCAAGAGGTCAAAGACCAAAGTCCAGTTACTATTAAAAGCACAATTACCGGAACCCTGAATAATGACACTTTTGAAGCTTTCATTTACAGAATTCATAATGTAAGAATCTATATAGAAAGTAAAGAGGGAGTCTAAATGCTGTCGGACAAAATTTTCACAATCGCGCAATATGCAGATCAAGTTGTTTTGCTTGTACTCGTTACCATGAGCGTGCTTTCGGTCGGAATGATATTTGAAAGATTTCTTTCATTAAATAAGATTTCTCAAGACAGCCTGGCAATAAGGCAGAAAATTAAGACGTTATTGGCAAGTAATAATTTGGCGGGTTTTGAAGATCTTGCAAAAGACACGACCTCTCTTGAGGGCCGAGCGGCTGCTCAGGCATTGCTGCACATCAAAACTTCCGGCATTGCAGGGTCAGAAGAGATTTTTAACACTTTCATGTTGAATGAAAAGCCCGACCTCGAAAAATATCTTCCGGTACTTGCGACGATTGCCTCAAATGCTCCGTTCATCGGCTTGTTGGGTACGGTACTGGGGATTATGAAAGCTTTTAATGATCTGGCACTATCGACCGATGCCGGCCAACAAACAGTGATGGCGGGAATTTCCGTCGCATTAATTGCAACGGCCGCGGGACTGTTCGTGGCCATACCTGCCGGAATTTTCTATAACTTTTTTACCCGCAAAGTGAAGACCATTTATACGAGTCTTGAAAGCGTAAAAGAACTGGGTTTAGCGTATGCAAAGCGAAAGGGTTCAACTTAAATGGCTTTTAAATCAGACTCGCAAGACGACGTGATGTCAGAAATAAATGTAGTGCCGCTTGTCGACGTTATTCTTGTGGTTCTGATTATTTTTATGGTAACAGCGCCGATGATCATGAAGCCTTCAATCAACATTAATTTGCCCAAAGCCGGCACTGGCGATGCAACTGCGCCAAGTAAACTCAGTATTGTTATCGGTAAGGACGGCGGTACGCTACTGGATGGCAAAGCGGCCAATGACGAACAGATCCGGAGTGCCGCAGTTCACGAGTCAAAACGAAATCCCGAAATTCAGGCCATCATCTCGGCTGATAAAGACGTGCCGCATGGCCGTGTTGTCTCAGTTCTGGATATAATCAAGGCCGGCGGGGTAAAAAAATTCGCAATTAGTATCGACCGCAAGTAAGCAGACCTTCGTCGTGCACCGGTAGGATAATTCTCAAAATAACCCGACCGAAGTCCTTAATATTTCTCCATTAAAGTCCGAAAAATAGAATATGAAGCCGTTTCGAAAAGACGCCCAGTTCATATTGATGTTTTTCATATTTCTTACGGTATTTACTATTTATTCTAATTTGGGTATCGAGCCGGAAAATACGTCATCAAAAACTCTGCAGCATCATCAACAGGACATTTTAATTGTTAAGCCGAGAAGCAATCGTACCCCGGCTTCAATTTCAGAATCGACGGCACCGGTGCTGAGCAAAGAATTTTTCTGCCGACCGGGTACCAAAACTGCGCAGGAAAAAGTCGGGAAGTCCCTGGTTATGATCAGTTTTAAAATGTGTCCGAAACCGAAACTCATTTCCAATGTGACGATAGAAAATCAGAGCAACGGATTTAAGGCGCAGATTTTCAAAGTTGAAAATGACAAATTTAAAACAGATTACATCCAACTAAATAATGGAGTGAATCGGCTCAAGTTAGAGGTCGTCCTAAAAGATGGGCAAAAACTAGAAGAATCGCTGGAAATTTTGTCAGGTTCTTAACTCAAAGCAGTAATTCGGTTTGAATTCAATAGACACAGGTAGTTGCATTAAATAAGTTCACCTCATCGTGATGGTAGAAACAAACTTAACGCTTAGCGGTTTAAAAAACAGATCTGATTTACACGTGGCTCGCAAGATCTGGCACATGTGCGGCGTTTTCACGATGTTCGCGGCGTGGGTGTTTCTGCCGTACTGGGCCTCGATGACTTTTCTGGTTATTGGGTGGCTGATTTTAGTACCTGCTGATTTCGTCCGTCAAAAAAATCCTGAATTTAATCGCTCTCTTGCGGAAGTTTTTCGACCGATCATGCGAATCAATGAACTCAATCGTCTCGCCGGTACAACCTATCTGATTACAGGAACACTTTTAATTACTCTGCTTTTTAATAAAGGAGTTGTTGC
>JANOJH010000847.1:0-2100 GCA_031408135.1 Bdellovibrio sp.
CTTGTACTGTGGTTACCCCTGGTTGATACCCGTTAAACAAACCCTGAATGGAATAACCGCTCACGTTATCAACCACTCCGGTGCTGGCAGGCTCACCAATATCTATCAAATCAGGTGGCAATCCTATAGGTATCCAGCCTTGCGATCCGGTGTTCCAAAATTGTACAGAAACATTGTCAACAGGTATATTATTTTCAAGACGGGTACGTTCAAGGTTTGTGATTGCAGGTACGGCAGAATATTTGGTAGCATTAAACGTATTCCCAATAAAAAATCCCCAGCTCTCTACCACAGCTGCGCGGCCTGAACCGGAAGTGGTTTTATTGCCATAGCCATCATTGTCCACCGTGTATATAATTTCTTGTGCCCAATAAAGATTTCCAACCTGCGAATAATGCTGCGAGTGGCCAAACTCGTGGAAGAAGGTATTACTTAGGTTATCGGCATTGCGTGTGACCCCGGTGTTAGCGTCTCGCAGTTGCAGGGTAACATCGGGCAACCAGTTGGTCAGCAGCTTCCGAAGGATCGTTAACTTGCTTGCTGGCGAGGGAGACAGTAAAAAATTAAGGACATTGAGGAGAGTAATTGGATCGTGTATGATTGCCCTTACCATGGGCGCGGAAGCAGAACTTAGCCAGTCCGATGAGATCCAAACGTTCATGCCATAGTAAGGCTCAATGATGCTGTTAGTAACGCTATATGCTTTGGCTTCATGGTAGGTGTTCATGCAATGGGCTGCTGCCCATTGCAAGGCTGCATAAGTATCGGCAGTTGGTTCATACTGCAAGGTAATGGTTAAGCCTTGCAACTGGCCTTCAGCGAACAACCCGCATTCTTTTTCAAGAATCTGGGCGTATTCCCAAAGTTTTAAACCACCACTGATCCCCCTTATTTTCATGCCGTTGTTTTGGAACTTCAACACAACGTTTGCCTTTTTCACATAGACCCTCCTCGCTATCCAGTTTCCATTGGCATCGGTAACCACGTCATCCAGTTTATAAAATCTCCGGAGCTTCACGGTCACATTTTTTACAGGCACAGTTAAACCTGTTACATTGTCTGTTACCTGTACAGTGCCGGAGGGTCGGTAGCTTTGTGTCCTTCCATTTTTTGATGCTGCGATCATTTCATCTTCCCTGCCCACCAGGCGCATGGCTTCATTGTACAGTTCAGGCAAATTAATGCCAGCTTCAATCAAAGTGCGTGTAGCCTTTTTATATAAATCTTCTGGCAATTTTCCACTTACCCTTAAATACGTGCGAGGGTTTGAGCCACAGATATAGGCCGCCCCGTTTGCTTCATAGCAATATCCTGAACCTGGATCAGGTTCCGGTATCCACGCATCGGCCTCATCACCTGCTGTTTCGTCAAATAAAAACACCTGGCTAATGATTGTGTACGGTACAGTTGTGGGCAGGTTGTAATTGTCTGGCACCAATGTGTATTGGTAAGTAATGGCATCTGCTGGCAGCGATGGATCCTGATAGTATTCGCCCTGGGTGGTCACTTCCTGGTCTAACGGCACATCATAAAGATCGTAGCCATAGTTGTGCAGCGTTATCAACTGGTCAACATCCTGTGGGGCGAAACGCACATAGTTGTGTGTAGTGGAGGGTACACCGCACTCCCAACACTCTGTTCTTCCGCTTTTTGCCGGCTGTCGTGCATGCACATTTTTAAGTGCTTGCTTCATGTTTTCGGCTGTGAACGGATTGGCTTTTTGTTTTTTATCAAGCACTGTGTTTTGACCATCGTTACTGTCAGGTTGCTTTTCAAGTAACTCAGGCTGCTCGCAAGATAACACAAGGAAGAGAAAAGCAGTCATTAAAAAACTGCCTGCAATTTTAGGGGGGGTAATGTTTTATAAGTTTAAAATTTAATAAGCAAAATGCTTTAAAATTTTTAAACTAGCTGGTTTGGCATAGGAGAAACTCCTATAGAAAATTTAAATCAAAAAGTAAGAAAACCAAGAAAGCTTTAATTATTAATAAAGGCTGACCTGGTTTATAAAGGAAATTTGAACGTAATTTTTAAGCTAAAGGCGTTACGTATTCAGTTTTTGCCGACTTCAACGCTTCGCGCACCCACTTGCCTCTTTCC
>JANOJH010000885.1:0-3371 GCA_031408135.1 Bdellovibrio sp.
ACGAATGAATTGCCAGTGTCTATCGTTCCAGCCGAGACACCGGAGAACATTCCAAAAGGTGTACACCGGAAGGACATGCGCAGGAAGTATTTATAAAGCGAAAGCCGGGTTTCTTCGCTTATGAATTCTCCTGTCTTCTCATACTCTTCGAAAAGGTTAGGGGAACCCAGAAATAAGGCCTCTTTGAATGTTGCTGAATGTAATTGCTCCTCAAAAGATTCTTTCAACCGATTTGGCATAAAAGGATGAAAAGGGGTGCATACTACAATCTTTGAAGCGCTCAACATTCTACAGGGTTTTGGAGATCAAAGAATTATTCACGTCCTGGCCTATCTAATAAAAGCAGTTTATCCCAATAGGAAAGTTTTGGATAGTTTTGAAATGGAAAAAGCGGAGTTCTAAGAATTAATAAGCCGATTGAATTAAATGTCATAGCAGATTGATCAACTACTTTTTTTATGATCAAGCAAAAGAATTTTATCCCATTGCGTTTCAGATTGATGAATAAAGGACAATAATACAAGTCCGACTCCTGACAAGCCGTTTAAAAAACCACAACTAGTGTTGAAATGCTCATAACGCCTGCTTTCAATTGCCTCTGCATTAAAAAAATATTTCTCCAGGCTATCCACAGTTGAATTAAGCCATCTATGAGATTCTATATTGGCTAATGGATTGCCTGATAGCTCGAAAATCTTTTTATACATGTAAGCAATACTGGATGTCCCGTGGCAAAGGCATGTATCATAGATGTCAAATTCTGAATAGTAAGAAACACCTGTTAAATTATTCTTATGCAATGCCTGCGAAAGCAATTCGTTGGCTTTTATTAAACTATCCTGGTTTTTTGTTATCTCATAATGCCTCAATAGTGTATAAGCAACAGCAAGATCACCGTAACACCAACCTAAATTACCGGTGCCACTTATCCTATCAGAATATTCGTATGGTAAAGCGTTATTTTCTTTAGTAAGTCTGTTTCTCATCCATAATATTACCTTATCTGTAGATTCTTTCACAGTGGATCCCAAATCATAGGTAGTGATACATTTAAAAAGAAATAATAGTATCCCCGGTATGCCATGTGGAATACCAAGATTAATTATATAACTGGTGTCTATATAGGGAGGCTTAGGTGTTAGCCAGTAAGCTCCATCCACGTCATACTTAAGGTTTTTTAACAGGGCATCGACAATTTTAATAATATATGGTTTGGCAGCATTTCGATTGTGTTCGATTGCAATTAATCCCTTTCCGACAAAGCCATAAAATAGGTCATGCCGATTAGATTCCAATTCATCTACAGAAGTTGTTTCGATGGCTAAATCAACCCATGGCTTGCTTTGAGAAAATTCTTCTTCATCTAGTAATTTCATTAATATAAGTTGATCGATAAGCCAAATGGATGAAACGGAGGAAGAACCTATACTTAGATACGGCTCCACTGGATTCATATTTGTTTTTTCAACCTCCTTTTCAAGTATTTCCATAACCCTATCACGAAATAAAATTTGCCCAGATTGAAGGAGCCGGTATTTAAAGTATAATGCCGCTCCACCGCTACCGCTCAACAAGCCGTTTGGTTCAGACAAGAATTTTTTAGATAACAGATCATCAACCTTTTCAAGACAACGCTGAATTTTCAAGTCTAAGGCTTCTGGTGATTGAACCATTCGGATAGCTGATTAATGTAGAGCTTTATGTAGGCAAAGACCCCTGCTATAATCTTTTTAACAGTTTACAACAGAGGTCTTGCAAGCAATTATTCACAGGCACACCAAGATTGTGTACCACCTTTTATTGAAGGAGCTGGGACGCATTCATAAGTCGGGAGGCATTCAGCAGTCGCACCGCCTTTAATACTTCGCATTTCGGCCTTTGTTAAATTACCAAGTGTCTCTTTGTTTAGTGTAAGTTTGGCTTTTAGCCTTTGCTTTTTCATAAAAAATTAAGTTAAAGTTTTACCTACGTGTCGCTTTTGGCATTACAGCTTCAATGCTGTCGCGAGCAACATCTTTGCACTGCTAAAATATTGTTTGAGAGTCCAATAGCATTGGACTGGGACAGGAAATTGAGATTTATTATGCTAAAGTAAGATCGGATTTGTACTATATTTAAACAACAGAATTCTGATAAGAATGAAGGTTGTGAAATTTTTAATGTTCAGTTTAATAGTTGTTATCCCCTCGGTATTGTTTAGCCAAACCGGAGAGGTGACTGGTAAAATTTTAGATGCCCAAACCCAGGAACCCTTGCCTTTCGCCCATGTGTTTGTCAGCAACACCACACTTGGCACAACCTCTGATGTCGATGGCAACTTCCGCTTAGAGAATGTACCTATCGGTACTCACGATCTAATTTTCTCATACATCGGGTATCAAACCTTTCAGAGCAAAGTTACAGTTGCTGAAGAGCAAACGGTAACCATAACCGTGCGGCTGACCCAATCGTTACAAGAGTTATCCGAAGTGGAGGTGAAAGACACCCGCGATAAAGAATGGCTGAAACAAATGAAGCGATTTGAAAAACTTTTTTTAGGTGAGAAGTTTGTATCAACCTGTAAAATAGTTAATCCCTGGGTAATTGATTTTGTAACATCGGGTAATTCAAGAGCATTAGCAGCGAGAGCATCGGCCCCCATTGAAATAGTAAATAATTATTTGGGATACTCCGTTTTGTTTCATCTTAAAAATTTTCAATCAAGCAGCCAAGGATACATCATTGAAGGTAACGCCTATTTCAAATACCTAAGTGATCCTTCCAAAGAAGAAATATGGGCTAGGAACAGAGCACATGTTTATTCAGGATCAGACAGACATTTATTCAAATCCATTTTAAATAATCGCATAAATCAGGACGGCTTCAGACTATATGTTGATAAACCTGGGGCGGTTGATGTCAATACAAGGTCGAACCTGTTCTATTCGGAAGTAGGCAAAAAGATAGTTGAGTACAATACAAAAAATATTGTGGTGCCAGCGGGTCGGCCTTATGAGTACACGATTCAACTTAACGGACGAACGGAAGTCCATTTCCTGAACAAAACCGGATCAATAAAATATTATAAAGATATGGTAGGAGCCGTCTCGTGGATCGAAGGGGGAAAAAATCAGATTCGAGTGAATAATAACGGAATATTGCTCAACCAAGGCGATATAGTTTATTCTGGGGAATTTAGTAATTATCGGGTGGGCACGTTACTCCCGTTAGATTACCAACCAGAAATGGAAGTGCAATCGGATCAACCTATTTCCAAAACCCTTTCGCCAATAGAAAAAGTTTACATCCATACCGACAAGCCATATTACTATCCTGGCGAAAACATATGGATGAAAACTTATATGAATTATAGCCAACCTGGCTTGAGCGAC